>NZ_JAOULD010000100.1 GCF_029882185.1 Candidatus Nitrosopumilus sp.
CACGAAGTTCTTCCTTTAGTTTGTCCAGTCCCCCAACATCATCCCAACTAACATTTGGAATCTGAACCAGAACTTCTCTTAGTGCAGAAGGCCTGACCTCTTTTAATGCCTCTGTAAAATCTTCGCTTGTTATCTTTATTTTTTGCAATAATTCTTTTGAAACTTTTTCTTCCTCTAAATTAATTTCAGGCAAAATTCTTCTCAGAGATTTCATCGCAGCTTCCTTGCAAAGCACTTCCAAGTCAGCCCCCACAAACCCGTGAGTTGTCTTGGAAATTTTCTTTAAATCTACCTTTTTGTCTAGAGGCATTCCACGCGTGTGAATGTTTAGAACTTCTAGTCTGCCTTCATCATCTGGAATTCCAATCTCGATTTCTCTGTCAAATCTACCAGGTCTTCGAAGTGCAGGATCAATGGAGTCAGGTCTGTTAGTAGCTGCGATAACTACAACTTTTCCCCGAGACTTCATCCCATCCATCAATGTTAGCAGTTGAGAGACAATTCGTTTTTCCAATTCTCCTGAAATCTCCTCTCGCTTTGGAGCAATAGAGTCAATCTCGTCAATGAAAATAATGCTGGGAGCATTTTCTTCAGCTTGTGTAAATATTTCTCGAAGTTTTTCTTCACTTTCCCCATAATGCTTTGCCATGATTTCCGGACCACTAAGTGATGTAAAGTGGGAATTTGTTTCACCAGCTACTGCCTTTGCAAGTAAGGTTTTTCCAGTGCCTGGTGGACCATACAGCAAAACACCTTTTGGCGATTCGATGCCTATTTTCTCAAAGAGTTCAGGATGTCTCATAGGTAATTCGACCATCTCACGAATCTTTAGGATTTCATTTTTTAATCCACCCAAATCATCATAAGTAAATCTGGGAACTGATGCGTCAATGGATTTGGTTACTGAACCCAGCTTGAATATTGTATTTTCAGTAGCAATTACTGGTTTTGATGGTTTTGTGCTAGTTACAATTAATTGAATTTTGCTTCCCATTTGGGTGCTGACAATAACAGTATCTCCAGTTGTAAAGACATGTCCTTGATAACGAGAAATCATATACTCATGCAATCCTTCAGCATGAAGTTTTTCAGTAGGGGACAAAACAATTTGTTCTGCATCTGCTCCTTGTACAGCATTGATTGTGACTTTTTCCCCGATACTTGCCCCGATGTTGTATCTTGTAAGACCGTCGATGCGGATAATCCCACTGTCACGATCCTCTGGAAACCCTGACCATAGCTTAACATGGCTTTTTTTATTTGCAGATAGTTCTAAAATTTGTCCTGCCTTCCAATTATTTTCTTCAATGGTTTGAGGGTCAATAATTGCCACCCCATAACCAACATGGCTTTGTGGCATCTCTTCAATTTTTAATTCTATTTCTGACAAGCCTTGTTTACCACTCTGTACTATTTGAGTACTAGCATTGTTATCATAACTGACAAATAATATTGAATTTTATGATTGAAACTATTGGAGTTGGTTTTGTGAAAGAGATTTTCTTGGAAAGTATTTTGTTTTGTATAAATTCAAAGTTCCAAAGTGTTTCAATCCTTTTACCAATATTCCAATTGATCAAAAAGGGATGTAATAATGACTGTTGCAGCTTAATTAACTAGGACGACTCTAATATGGTATGTACCTTATGTCAAATACACTTACAGAATTATTAAATGAAATTAATGATGAACTGGCCA
>NZ_JAOULD010000056.1 GCF_029882185.1 Candidatus Nitrosopumilus sp.
ATCGAAGATTTTCAATTTTGGTTTTCACTTGTTATTATTTTGAAAAACATGTGTTTGGAAAAATTAGAGCGAGCTAATTAGTTTTGTCTAATTTTCATATTGTTTAAATTAATTAAGTCGCATAATACCCCATGAAGAACAGATCATGTAAAATTTGTAATTCAAAACTAGAAGTAGAACGAAGATGTAAGTTCTGTGATGAGCCAACGCGACTGTTTTGTCATACTTGTGGAATAGTGACAGAAAAGATGAGTCATCCTGCATGTATGATAATTGATGTCAATACAATGTTGCTAGAGACTCAAACTAACAGAAATTAATTTTTCTTTTTTATTTTAACAATTTTTTATGTTGAATACCAATATATGGTGATTTGAATGACATTATGAAATTTTCAGAATGAAATAATCTTTGAAACATTGTTACTTTACAGGTATCTCACATGTCTAAAATTTCTTTAATTTTATCTGCCAATGATTCCCATCTTTTGTATCTGATCACAAACATCTTCAAAAGACTTGTTTTACTAAAAAAATAGAGAGACATTTTATTTTTGGTTTGTCATCCAGAAAACAAATTTCTTTCTGAAAAAATATCGTTAATTAATAAAAGAAAAAAGGAAAGGAATCACATATCCATTCCGGGCATACCTCCTCCCTTGCCTTTTACAGATAGAAGACTACGTGGTATGTGTCACAAATGTTTTAGCAGCAATGTTCTAATTATTTTGAATGAAGAAGACAGTACTACAGTATGTAATGATTATTTGGAAAAAAGGAATACTCTGTGTGATTGACATGAGTCAAGAAATCACAGTGTTAACAAATCAAGTCTATCAATTCATCATTCTCACATCAGAAAATCAAATATTCCAATTAAGTACATGGAAATTCTTTTTCTGGTTATGGCAACAAAACCCGTAAAAAAAGAATCAAGTTTGGCTCCATTCTGGTCATCAAGTTGGTCTGATATTGACAGATCAATTGAAAACCTGAGAAAGGACATGGAAAAGGCATTCTCGTTATTTCCATCAATATCAATGCCAAAAATGCCAGAGGCATCTTGTGATGTTATAGATGAAGGCAATCAATTTCGAGTAAAGATGGATGTGCCTGGAATCCAGAAAAAAGACATCAAACTGAATGTAACTGATAATTCATTGGAGGTTTCAGCCGAACATAAAGAAGAGTCAGAAGAAAAGAAAAAGAACTATCTCAGAAAAGAGAGAAGCCATGTCTCATACTATAGGACACTGCCAATGTCTGAGAATGTCGTATCAGGAAAAGTAAAGGCAAAGCTCACAGATGGTGTATTAGATATCACACTGCCCAAATCCAAACCAACAAAAGTACAGGCAAAAAAATCAGTCTCTGTACAATAATTTTTATTTTTTATATCAATAATATGTAATCATGATGGATTTTCCAGAACCAAGATGGCAAGACATACAATTATTTCTAGAAAAAGAAGGCTTTACTGAGATAAAGTTTGATGAAAACTGGTATGTTTTCATGCAAAAAGGAAAAAAGAATGTCAGGATTCACAAACAATAAAATTTCTAGACCCTGTCTGGAGAGTATTATTCAAGCCAGCGACATTAACAAAGAAAAATCATTGTTTGAAAAAACCATAATTTTTTGATCCGTGCACTGATCTATTACTCAAATTAATTCTTTCCAGTTGGGCTATTATCACAACAAATACTTGAATATCGTATAAAGAAATTATCAGTACTACTATCTGATACTAGGATCAAATTGTCAAAATTTTAACCAAAATATTTGGAAAAAGAAAGAATTTAAAAATAATCGACAACAATATGGCTGGATTTTCTGAACTAATTCTATCTAAATATCCATGGTAAACACCTACAAATAAAAACAACTAATTTTATTTTTTACCTTAATTTCAAGTTTGAAATTCAAACTTAACATATTATTTCTCTAAAGAGGTACTTAGATTAAATGCTTCAAAATAGATTCAAGAAAATACTCGTTGGAATAGATGGTTCTCCAAACTCCATACGAGGATTGAATCAGGCCATATCCCTAGCAAGACAGTCACAAGGAACAATCACAGGAATTCATGTATTACCGGAATTTCCACCATCATATGAAATTGACATAAAATCATACCGAGTACAATTAAGCAAAATTGCAAAAAAATTCATGGAATCCGCAAAGACCAGTGCAGCTCGTCATGGGATAGAATTTAATGAAAAGATTGCATCCTCAAAAAATGCAGTTGATACCATAGTAGGATTTGCTAGCAAGAACAAATTTGATGTCATAATTATAGGTTCAAGAGGACTTGGATCACCTAAGGCAAACTATGTTGGCAGTGTTGCGCATGGAATAGTGAATAATTCAAAGGTTCCAGTATTGGTTGTAAAATAGATTTCTGGCTTTTTTAATAACATAATTTTTCAAGCAGAATGTTCTATAAGCCACTTGCCAACCTCGGGCCACAGTTTTTTGTGGGCGGTCTTACTAATACACAATCCTACATGACCTGTTGGAAATTCTAGAATTTTCTTGTCCTTGCTGGCAATTACATTTGTGATTGTTCTGCTAGATTCTGCTGAAACCAGATCATCGTTTGTTCCAACAATGTTCAACACAGGCATGGTAATTTTTTTGATGTCTATGTGATCATCTCCTAGCATCATCTTGTTTTGAATAAGTAAATTATTTTTGTAAATGTCATTTATGATCTGCTCAAAAGCCTTTCCAATAATTGGTACGCTATCATAAAGCCAATACTCTACTGCCAAAAACTGTTTGATTTCATTTGCACTCCTAACCTGGCTAAAGTAAAATGAGTATTTAGAAGCAGCTTCTAATGGATTACGTAACCAAAATGCTATATTGAGAAACGATGATGGGACGTTTCCAAATGTATTTACAAATTTTTTAACATCAAACTCTTTGATCCATGCTTCAAGTACTGCAGGGGATTTATCAAAATCAACCGGCGTTGCATGCAAAACCAAAGCTTTGACATTTTCAGGATGTAATGCAGAATAGATCAACGATAAGATTCCACCCCAACAATATCCAAATAAAATTACATTTCTAGAACCGGTGATTTCTTCGACTGTGTCTACTGCATTTTCAAGATAGTCATGTGCATAGCTTTCAAGTGACATGGCCTCGTCTTGGACTGTGGGTATTCTCCAATCAGTTGCATACACATCAAATCCTAACTGTTGAAATTGTCTTATTACACTTGTTTGTGGAAGTAAATCCAATATGTAATGTCTGTTAATCAAAGAACCCACCACTAAAATTGGTGTCTTGAATTTTTGTGGAGAGTCTGTTTTGTAATGATGAACCTCGAATCTACCTCTCATTGGAATTACCTCAGATGGTGTTCTATCTACTACATCCCTGAGAGGCTCTACCATACGATCATAATTGCTGATTACATCTTCAAATTGCTTATACAGTTTATCACGATATATTGAAGGTGCCAACTGTGTGTATGAATTAATAAAATCCGATAGTGCTTTTGAGAAATCAGTTTTTTTCAAACCAGCGCTTATCTCTGCATCAAAATTACCTCTAATTTTATCTTGAATATTTTTACCTGTTGGATTTTGTAAATTAGAAGCAGATTTCAGGGCCTTGAACCAAGAATCAAAAATGATAGTACTGTATTTCATTTGAAAGTTAAGTGAATTTACAAGAAAATTATTGTAAAGAGAAAACCCATTTTCTGAAATCTTCTTTGAGTCTTTCAATTCCTTATAATATCAAGAATTACTAATATAACGATATTTTATGAATATCAAATTTGGTTTTCTTTCAATAATCTTATCTATATTCATGATAGATTACAACAATGCAAGATTTGTCAAACATTCAATGGCATTCTTTGGCTTCTGATAAAGTTGCAGATATGCTTCAAACCAATATCGAACAAGGTTTAAGTTTGAATGAGGCAAATAATCGACTAAAAAAGTTTGGAGAGAATACAATATCTGCTCAAAAAAGAGAAAATCAAATAATCTCATTTCTTTTGCAATTCAAACAGCCACTAGTTTTGATTCTAATCATTGCTGGCTTCATAACTGCAATCTTGCAAGAATGGGTAGACACAGGAGTAATTTTTGGAGTTGTGATAGCCAATGCTGCAATAGGTTTTATTCAAGAACATAAAGCAAGCAAGGCAATTCAAGCTCTTTCTAGAATTGTAACAAGTGAGAATGTCGTAATTAGAGAAGGTGAAAAAACAAGATTGCTCTCAAAACATATAGTTCCAGGGGACATAGTGCAACTTCGTTCTGGGGATAAAATTCCAGCTGACATGCGTCTATATCATACCAAAGATTTGAAGATTGACGAATCGATCTTGACTGGAGAATCAATGTCAGTCAAAAAACTGACTGATGTTTTTTCACCAAACACCATGCTTGCAGAACGAAAAAACATGGCATATGGTGGAACTTTGGTTACAAATGGCTATGGAGTTGGGATAGTAGTTATCACTGGAGATGATACTGAAACAGGGAAAATATCCCAAACCATGATTAAGGCAGAAGATCTTGAGACTCCTTTAACTAGAAAAAATCTTATTTTAGTAAAAAGATCCTTTATGCCATCTTTGGTTTGTCTGCTATGACATTTATTTTTGGTATTTTATTTACACATAGGACACTAACTGAATTATTCATGGAAGTGGTTGCTTTATCCGTTGCAGTAATTCCTGAAGGATTACCAGCTGCAATGACTGTGACTCTTGCAGTAGGCGTTGGCCATATGGCAAAGCGAAGCGCCATAATAAGAAAACTTCCAGCAGTAGAGACACTTGGCAGTACCACAGTAATATGCTCAGACAAGACCGGAACCATAACTGAGAACCAGATGACTGTATCTCAAATTTATGCAGGTGGTAAATTCTTTGAAGTATCAGGTACTGGATTTCAGCCAGTAGGTGAGATCATATACAATAAAGTCAAAATCAGTATCGAAGAACATCAGACATTAAAAGAATGCCTCATTGCTGGACTGTTATGCAATGATTCTGATTTGATACAAAAAAATGGCAGTTGGGAAGCCAAAGGGGATCCTACGGAAGTAGCCTTGATCACTGCAGCACACAAAGTAGATCTTAAACATTCTTCGTCGGAGTCTCTTTATAGAATAGATCAGATTCCATTTGAGTCTCATCTTCAATTTATGGCAACATTGCATGGTAGGGGAGATGACAAGATAGTATACGTCAAGGGGTCTGTCGAAAAAATCCTTGCAATGTCTTCACATCAGTCAAAAGATGAACGTGATGGTGCACATGACAATCTTGTTGATATTGATACATCAAAATTAAATGAAATTGCAGATACAATGGCATCAAAAGGGCTTCGAGTATTAGCTCTTGCCAAAAAGAAAATAGCAAATCATAAAATAGAAATCTCAGATGTCGACAACGGACTTGTTTTTTTAGGTTTTCAGGCAATGCTGGATCCTCCAAGACCTGAGGTGATTGAGGCAATAAAAGAATGTCAGAATGCAGGCATAAAGGTAAAAATGATAACTGGAGACAATCTAAAAACTGCAACTAGCATAGGCAAACAGATTGGCATACGCTGCTCCTCTTCAGGGCAAAACCAGACAGATATAATTGCGATTACTGGACAAGAATTGCAGGAATGTCCTAAGGATAGATTGGTTGAAACTGTTGATAAAACAGATGTGTTTGCAAGGGTTTTGCCAGAACAAAAATTCTCATTAGTAAAGGCACTTCAATCCAAAGGAAACATTGTTGCCATGACTGGGGATGGAGTAAACGATGCACCTGCCCTAAAACAGGCAGACGTAGGAATTGCAATGGGGATCACTGGTACTGATGTTGCAAAAGAAGCGTCTGATGTAATTTTGACTGATGACAACTTTGCATCAATAAAGGCAGCAGTAGAAGAAGGAAGAAGAATTCTAGATACCTTAATCAAATTTATCACGTGGACACTTCCTACAAGCTTTGGGGAAGGATTGGTAGTTTTGGCATCCATCTTCACTGGCCTTCTCATACCAATACTTCCAGTACAGATTTTATGGATAAATATGACCACTGTACTGGCGCTAGGAACCATGCTTATCTTTGAGCCAAAAGAGCCCGATGTTATGAACCGTCCTCCTCGTCCCCCAAATTCCCCTATTCTTACAAGAGATCTGGTGATTCAGATAGTAATTGTTAGTGCATGTATTCTGATTTCAGTTTATGGATTGTTTGAGTGGTCAATTAAGGACGGAAACACAGTGGATGAGGCAAGAACTATTGCGGTAAATGCAATTGTTATGATAGAGATATTTTATCTCTTTAACTGTAGATCCTTAACTAAATCTATTTTGAAAATAGGACTTCTTTCAAACAAGTTAATTTTCGTCGGAGTTGCAGTAATGATTCTATTACAAATTACTTTTACATATGTTCCAATAATGAATGAAATTTTCCATAGTCATCCAATTGGAATGGAATCATGGTTGAAAATAATTGGAGTGTCTCTTGTTGTTTTTATTATAATTGAATTAAAGAAATTCGTTAGTAAAAAATTAGTTCAGAAACATAGTATCGAGTGTTAAGATTAACCACCAGTAGAATTATTTTTTCAAACCTTTTCATTTTTGTCTCATGTCATCAGTGGTATCTGTAGGTACACCAGCATTGCAGCTAAAGCCATCGTAGGAATTGATATGACAGCACCCGGTTTTATCCACTCCTTTAGTGTGATGTTTCCACGTTTTCTT
>NZ_JAOULD010000057.1 GCF_029882185.1 Candidatus Nitrosopumilus sp.
CAGAATTCCAATCAGATGAGATTAACGAAGTTAATTTTGCAACAATTTTCCACTGAAAATTATTTTGATCATCAATTAATTCTAAAAATCGCTTTCCTTTTTCATCATCATTCATAATTTTTTCTCATAAAACAATCATAAAAAGTTAGCATTCATAATTACATTATTTCAAAGTTTTATTAGCAAAGTATAGAACTATTTTTGATAATGCAATGCAGTATTTCAGAGTGTAAACAAAAATCGATTGAAATCGTAAAAATCAGTTTTAGGGAAACAAGAAATCTATGCGAGGAACACTACAAATTATTTATTAATAAAGACAAAAAGCACATTCCAAAATTTTCTAAAGCATCAAATTCTCAGGATGTCTAGAACTATAGAATTATTGAAAGATTTAACATCTACCATTTTTAAAACAAAATATGATAGCCAAGAAAAAAAGTAATCCCAAAAAAAAGGTAAAGAAAACAGCATCAAATCCAAAAAACCAAGGTAAAACTACATCTAAAAAGCCTGAATTTGAAAAAGCATGGAGAGACTACAATTCTGCTTTAAATGGATGGAAGGAATCTCTTGCGCAATGGCAAAAGGCTACAAATCAAACTTTAATGACATATCATGATGCATGTCAAAAAGCATTAGAATCAGATGCGGAATTATTAAAAAAAGTTAGTTCAAGTTGGGAAAATACTTGGGAAGAGATAGGTCCAGAATACATCAAACAACAAACAAAGATGATAGAAAATATCTTTAAAGAAACCAATATTGAATCAATAAAAAAATTCAATAATCAATGGGAAAAATTTCTCAAAACTTCGGGGAATGATTCGATAATGGCATATCAAGAAGCTATCAAAAAATTTAATCAAGCATGGCAATCTGGACAAATGTAATTTTTATACATCAGATAAAATTTTTATTTTTTTCATTTTTCCAATTTGGAAAACTTTAGATTGACACATTGAACAAAATCCTCTAGCAGACCTACCTTTTTTCATAGTAGTTTTTTCGGGATTTTTGATTTGTCTTTTAGTTTTACACTTAACACAAGATGTTTCTTGTGAAACAGTTTCTAAAATTTTTGATTCAGAGTCATCATGATGATTTATCTTATTTTTAATATGATCAAGTTTCTTATTTTGTTTTTGTAGTTTTTGTATAATTTCATGTTATATATCCAGTCTCAAGTTTTTCAATTTCTTTTTCTAATTCCTTAACTTTAGAAAATTGTTCAGGAGTAGCTTCTTCTTCCTCTGGTTCTATTACTGGTTCAGGTGTAAGATCTAACTCTTGAGGAAGTTCTTCTGCTGACTCTTTTGGTAATGAATCTCTAGGACTAGAAGGTGGTTCTATTACTGGTTCAGGTTTTGATTCTAATTCTTGTATTTGTAAAGATTTCACAAATGAAGACTCTGGTAAATCGCCAAAATAGTCTAAAGTTGCCTTGTTTTTATCAATACGAAGATAAGGACTGCCATCAATGAAGAAAGTGTGAATTTTATGACCTTTTTTCCAAGAATTATTTCCACTGTAAATGGTAACATAGAATTTTCCATTCTTAATGTCAGAGGCAATTGTTAATCGATCTACAGGTTGACCTTTTGTAATACCTTGATCGGTATCTTGATGTCTAGTTGCGATTGAGATTAAATGTTCAGAATCATAACTAATTTCAGAAATTAAAAAATCAGCCCACTTCTTTATCATAAAAAATAATGATTAATTTCTAGTAATTAAGCGATGATTTTTTGATAATACAATCAAAAAATCAATTTATTACAAATATTCAAGATTATAATCATTAGTCTCAAAAAATAGGATTATTACTGTGAATTTTCAATAAGAATTGATGGAAATTTCAATTGAACCATGGAAAAAACTGATAATTCATGAAGTGATTGAATATAGATTTGAGGACTGGGTCAAACAAATAGCATTTAGTACACGATCGTCAGGAGGAGGAATACCCACCATGCAATGGACAAACGGAATTGTTTTTTCTCCAGCAAATTTCCCTACAACCAATTCAACAGTAGATGAACAATTAAGAGGAACTCTTCATTGGTCTTCAGTATCGTTTGCAATTAAAGAAAAATTTGAAAAGCAGATTGTGAAAGAAAACGCTACAATAAATTTGGTAGATGTTAGCGTAAATGAGATTTTTAAAGAATTAGCTACTAGCTTAAAAACACAATCAAAATATGCTATAATCAATCACGATAAATCCCAATGAACGTTGAAGAAGCTATAATAAAATGCGAGATTGCTTTAAAACAAATCAAACAATATGAACCTGAGCCATATTATGTAAGTTATTTTTTTGATCAATACATAATGTCATTAAATAATATAATTGAAGGAATTTTTGAGGAAGTAAACAGAGATTTTGGGTTATTTGTAGAGCAAATTTCTGAAGAGAAAATTTATGACAAGGCAAAAATAAAAAATGATGAAAATGCTATAAAATTTTTAGAATGGTATTCAGAAAAATATATTGAAGAACACAAAAATCCATATCCAGGTTTTATTAACAAAATACATTCTTTCAGAAATAAATTTGAAAGACTACCTGAAATCAAGATAATGATCAGAGCATCAGATAGATACAAAGATGATATTAATCAAGAAATCAAGATAAATCTGAATAATCAAAAATTAAGATCACAAGATGAATTGAATATAGAAATCAGAAGACAGTTACCAATTTTTTTGGAAGTAATTAATCATAAAAGACATGAACAAAATGAGCCTAAAGTGGAAGAAAAACAGATTGTGGCATCAGCATTCACAAGTATTGAAAATTATCAAGATATGGAAATCGCATATTCTGCAGAGATTTACATTCCAGTCATGAAAAGATTAGTTGAAGAATCAAGAAAGAAGATTCAGGAATTGATCAGATAGAAAAATTCAAAATTTAATCAGATAATCCAAAAATAGAATGTTCATTTTTGATTTTGATGATTGGTAAATATGAAAAGCCATGAACAAAATCATTAGAGAATTCGGGATCTTGTCCTTGAAATCCTTGATATTTAAGAAAATGTTTTGTTGGCTCAGATTCTAATTCTACATAATTGAAATTATAATACACTTCATCCATTTCTAAAGATGTAATGTAGCCAATTATCCAGGATTTTTTGTATGGTAATGTATAAAGTGTGAGTTTTTGTTCATCAGGGAATTCTGGATCGTATGTTAGCCGTGCTAAGCTACCCAAATCCTTTACTTGGATTGGATGAAATTGATCAGAGATGTTTTTTAATTTTTTTGGCAATGAAGAAATTTTAGATTTCATATGAATGATAGGTGCATAATTTGAATTAGTTTTTGTTGATTCGACAATGTCACAAATTTCCTTTCCTGCAATGACATGATATGAAATATATCTACCAGCTTTTGGCATTGGTACATAAAAAATCAACAAAGTATTTGCTAATGCGAGAGTACTTGAAAGGATCCTAGATCCATCAAATTCTTGAGAATATACTCTTTTAGGATATTCGTGAGATGCACAAGAATATCTTGCTAAATCATCAAAACTAGATAATTCAATAAAGCATTCATTTTGTGTAACAGACACAAAATAATTATGGATTGATCATATTTTTATTCTTTCTATGTTTTGTTGATTTCTTTTTTCATTGTTTCTATCAAAAAATCCTATTAGAAAATGAAAGATGTAGTTTTTTAAAAACAACCATGAAGCAAAAAAGAGAAAAATTGTCTCTCAATTTATTAATTTATTTGGATTTTGGCCACATTGAAGTCCAAGTTTCAGCAAACTTTTTCATCATTTCACCATAAGCATTCATCTGTTCTAATCCAGATGAACTAAGTGCTTTTTGCCAATTTTCTGTAAATTGTTTGAAAGAAGCTGTATTACTATCGTTGAGAGCTTTCTGCCAATTCTCACCAAACTCTTTGAATGAATTCATTCCTGCCTCATTAAGAGCTTTCTGCCAATTCTCACCAAATAATTTCATGGTGTCAGTACTAGATTCAACAGTTGCTTTATCCCAAACATCATTGAATTTTGATTGCATTTCATTACTTGCTTTTTGAATTTGCTCAAAAAGAGATTTCCAATTTTCAAGAGATTTGGTGTATTCGGCCCACAAAGAATCCCATTCATTATTTTTTCCTTGTTCGGACATTAACTAAAGATAGTTGTCACTATTCTTAAATGGATCTATTAAAGCACATGTTATTTTTGTCGATTCTTTAATCTGTTATCCATTCTGATTTTGCCTTCTTCAAATTTTGTTCTATCATCATCTGTTTTCAGAGATAATTTAGGAACAGATCTTGGTTTTCCATTTTTATCAAGTGCTACAAATGTAACAAATGCGGTTCCAGTAACAGTCCTAATTCCCGTGACGATATCTTCAGCTTCTGCTTTAACTTCAATTTCCATTGATGATTTATGAACATAATTTATTCTGGCATTTAATGTGAGAACATTTCCAACAAATACAGGTTTCAAAAAATTAACACTATCCATTGATACAGTAACTGCATTTGACTGAGCATGTCGCTGAGCAACAATTCCTGCTACCATGTCAATATGCTTTAAAATTTCACCACCAAATACATTTCCTGCCGGATTAGCATCAGATGGGAACATTCTGACAATCACTTCTGCATGTGATTCGAAAGGACTCTTTTCTGCAATATTGGGATTTTCTGATGACATATTATCTAATAATTACTCCTAAATTTATCCAATTTAATTTAATCAGTCAATTATGCTCATTTGAAATATTTTTCTAGTTTAATTTTCTCAATTTTGGGGATTTTTGCTAATTCGAATCCTTCAAGACGTTTAGAAAGAGGTCTAGTTGCATCAATGCCCATTTTTGCAGTTTGTAATTTTTGTTGATTACTAGAAGGATCAAGACTAGAACCACGTACATTTTTAAGGATTACCAGATCTTTATCTGCCTGAAATCTTGTAGCCATGGCATATTCTACTGATTCTGCACTATTAGGATCAATATCTTCATCAACTACAGTAACTTGTTTCAGTGAACGATGAGATTCAAATGTTTTTTTAATAATCTTTTTTGGGTCAGAATCATTTTTCTTTTTAATTTGGACTACAGCATGCAACCAATTACATCCACCATTAGTCATTGAAACTTGTTTAGTTTGAGAAAAAGATTTTTTCAATTCTCCATTAAGTTTTGATTCAATTGGCATTCCCATTAACAATCTATGTTCTGAATATCCAGAAAGAACATCATGGAAAATAGGATTATTTCTAAAATATAGATTTTCAAGTTCGAAAATTGGTTGAGTTCTTTTATGGTCATATGTCTGAAGCATTTCAACCATCCATTCAGGATGAGTTTTATCATGAAGAATTTTTCCTTCCATTACAATTTCAGCACCAGAAGGTACATTCAATCCCGACACAGGAAGTTTTGTTAAAGTTAATTTTCCATTCAAAAGAGAATTTGCAATGTCAATTTCATCTTTACCCCAATCAGCTTGGTACGCACCAGCGATTGAAATTGCAGGATGTACACCTACTGTAATAGCAATTTTAAGATCTTCACCATGATCTTTTGCATCAATAAAACATCTGTGTAAATGACGACCTTCAACCATCCTTATAGAAAGATGGTTTTTATCAATTGGCATCATCCTATGAAATGATGAATTTTGTTTTCCAGTTTCAGGGTTTTTGGCATACGCAATAGATGATGTAATGAATGGACCAGATTCTTTTTCAAAATGAGTCACTATAGGCATGGAAAAGAGGTTTTTTGACTTATTTTCCATGAATTTTCCAGAAGGAATAATTTTAGGTTTTTTTGCTTTTTTTATTGCTGAAATTACTTTTTCATGAATATTAGATTCAGTTCCACCAACTGCTATACCAAATCGTTTTCTAGTACCAACTAAGTTAGCAATTAATCTAAAATCACTTTCTTTGATTTTTTCAAACAAGACAGCATGAGAACCGTCAACCTTGGCTGTAACTCCAGCAATTTCAAATTTTGTTGAAACCGTATTTTTTACGGTTTTTAATTTATTTATTTTTTTGATTTGTGAAATGTAACTTCTTAAATCACTCATTCTCAATCATATCCATAATCTCAGACATTAAGGCTTTTGCAGTATTTGATTCTAAAGGCTTTTTAATAAAAGTAGAAACTAAAGCAATTCCTTTCATTTTAGTACTAATTCGTTCAGAAATAAGTTTTAGAAAAAGAGTTTCTGTTCTTGATGGAATTATTGTAGTTGTAATAGGAGTCGGTCCTGTTGATAATGATACTACCATTGAACCTAATTTGTTAGATCCTTCTGTTACTGAAATAAAATAACCATTTTCAAATTTTTGAATTTGTAAAGAAAAATTACGACTCTCCAAATTTACCATTTTGTGGAAAAATCCATTTGGAGAGGTCAACAAGCTATGAACAAATCTTATGCTTTTATTGCTATTGATTCACTTTTCTGAGAAGATATAACTTCGGTGTTCTTCTTGCAATTCTTCTCATGTTTATGTGGATAAACAAAGAGTTTCTCACAATATTTGCATGGAGTTTTTTCTTTGGTTTTAGATTTAGTTGCTTTAGTTTTAGCAGTTTTAGCTTTAGATTTTGCCTTCACAGTAACTTCTTGAACTTCTGATTCAATTTCAGTAGCTGCTGCAGCTTCCATAGAATCAGCCTCAACTCTAGCACGTAATTTTGCTTTGTATTTCAAATTAC
>NZ_JAOULD010000058.1 GCF_029882185.1 Candidatus Nitrosopumilus sp.
TTTGGTTTGAAGTTTTCATTTATGGCGGTAAGGAGGGAACTGGAATTGATGTAATTGAATGGGCAAAAGACGCAGAAAAATTAGGTGCTGGCGAGATTCTTCTGACTAGTATTGATAAAGATGGCACTAAAGATGGATATGATATTTTACTAACTAGCAAAGTTGTAGATTCTGTTTCTATTCCTGTAGTTGCTTCAGGCGGATGTGGAAAGCCGGATGATATGATTGAAGTTTTTAAAGAATCAAATGTTGATGCAGCTCTTGCTGCATCAATTTTTCATTATGAAACACATGGGGTTAATGGCGTAAAATCATATTTGAAAGAAAAGTCAATTCCTGTAAGATTATAATACTGATTTTTATTTTATTTAATATGGAAAAAACTATTGATGATATAGATTTTGAAAAAAGTGGTGGTCTTGTACCTGTAATTGTTCAAGATGTAAACACAAAAGATGTTCTAACATTAGCATATGCAAATAAAGAATCTCTAGAACTTGCCAAAAAATCTGGAAATTCATGGTTTTGGAGTCGTTCTAGAAATAAACTTTGGATGAAAGGAGAAGAATCAGGTAATACACAAAAAATTAAAGAAATTCTAGTTGATTGTGATTCTGATGCAATAATTTATCTTGTTGAACCTGCTGGCCCTGCATGTCATACTGGTGAAAAAGTTTGCTTTCACAATAATTTAAAATAAAATTAACATACTGGTTTGTAACTATCTTCATCTCCTGGAAGAATTCTATCTGTAATTCTAAACTTTAAATTTTCATAATTTGTTCCTCTAAAAACCACAGTCCAATCTCCTACCAGGTCATCAATTGAACATATACCACTCTTCTTTGAGATTTGGGGCTGTATGTAATAATTGAACGTATTTTTATTTGAACCATCAAATGGTATTGTTTGGTATACTTTGTTATGTGTATCATTAAGCGGTCTTAGAAATGCAACTTGTCCTTTTTCATGCTGCTGCAGTCCACCAATAACAAGAAATATTTTCTCGCCTAGCACATATTCACTACGATCAATTTGGAATGGTCCTGATGTAATCCATTCCCTCTCTTTGGGTGAATATTCGTTTTCCAAATTAATTTTTTCAATTTCATCTAGTTTTTCTTGAATTTCTGGTACTGTGTCTTCTGGTCTTAATTCTCTATCTAATGCGTCTTCAACTTCCATTTGATTTGATTCTTGATTTGTTATTACAATAATTACACCTATTGCTATTATGATTCCCACAATTATTGGAATCACAATCTTGCTATTCATAAAAAATCTCTTACAAAAATATCTAAAAACCTTCCTAGGTACTGATTTTTTAACATCTTACCTATTATTCCCCTTATGATGACTAGTATTCATTATATTTTTAATCTCAAAAATTAAGTAATACTTAACTTGATATTAGGATTTTTTATGTATATTATCAAAGGTGATAATGATCTTGACTAGAACTTCACTGCAATGCAGAGAATGCAAAAAAGAATATGATACTGCTTTCAAGTATATCTGCGATGAGTGTTTTGGTCCATTAGATGTAAAATATAATTTCCCTACCATTACAAAAGACACTTTTGCAAACCGCGAACATACCTATTGGAGATATTTTGAATTATTGCCAATCGAACAAAAATCAAACATTGTAAGTATTGGTGCCGGAATGACTCCTCTAATCAAAGCTGATAACCTTGGAAAAAAATTGGGATTAAACAATCTTTACATAAAAAACGATTCTGTAAATCCGACATTTTCATTTAAAGACAGACCAGCTGGAGTTGCAATTTCTAAAGCAAAAGAATTTGGATTAACTGCAGTTGGATGTGCATCAACTGGTAATTTAGCATCTGCAACTGCAGCACATGCAGCTAGAGCTGGATTGCCTTGTCATGTATTTGCACCAAGTAATATTGAAATGGCAAAAATTGCTCAGGCTTTATCGTATGGTGCAAACTATATTGCAGTTGACGGAACCTATGATGATGCAAATACAATAGCTGCTCAAATTGGTGACAGTAAAGGTATTGGTATAGTAAATATTAACATGCGTTCACACTATGTGGAAGGATCTAAGACATTTTCATTTGAAGTTGCAGAACAACTTGGTTGGCAAATTCCTGACCAACTAATAGTTCCAGTAGGAAGTGGTGCTATGCTTAATGCAATTTGTAAAGGCTTTGAAGAAATGCAAACAGTTTCACTTCTTGATGATGTTTCTAACATGCATATGATTGCAGCACAGCCACACGGATGTGCACCAATAGTTGATGCATTTAAGAAAAACAGCAAAGAAGTGATTCCAGTTGAGCATCCTGATACTATTGCAAAAAGTTTAGCAATAGGTGATCCTGGAGATGGTAGATATGTTCTCAAACGCTTACAGCAATACAATGGATATGCAGAAGAATGCAACAACAAAGAAATCCTTGATGCCATTTTATTATTAGCTCAAACTGAGGGAATATTTACAGAACCAGCTGGTGGCGTTTCAATATCTGTACTACAAAAAATGGTTGAACAGGGAAAGATTGACAAAAATGACAAGGTGATATGCTATGTTACTGGTAACGGTTTGAAGGCAACTGAATCCATTATGGAAGTTTTGAAAAAACCTACCGTAATGAAAGCAGATGTAGGGGAAATATCGGCGGTAGTAAACTAATGGCAAATATTGTATTTACAATTCCATCTGTGCTTAATCAGAGTGGTGGAGAGAGAAAAACAGAGATTTCAGCTGATTCTCTGACTGATGCATTTTTTAAAATCTCTGAAATTATGGGTGATGATTTTAAGAGACGTGTTCTTGAGGGTGATGGTACTCCTCGTTCATTGATCAATATCTACATCAACGGAAAAAATGCAAAATTTTCTAGTGGCATGGAAACTGTTCTAAAAGATGGTGATGAAGTTTACATATTGCCTGCAGTAGCTGGAGGTTCAGAAGAATTATCCTCAAAAGAGCTAGATAAATTTTCAAGACAAGTAATGCTAGAAGAAATTGGATACGGCGGGCAATTAAAATTAAAAAATGCTAAGGTTTGTGTTGTAGGAACTGGTGGATTAGGACATCCGATAATTTCTAGATTAGCTACTATGGGAGTTGGAACATTACGTATTGTTGATAGAGATGTAATTGAATTATCTAATCTGCATAGACAAATGATGTTTGATGAAGATGATGTTGGTCAAGTAAAAGTAGAAGTTGCTGCTAAAAAATTACAGAAATTAAATCCTGATTGTAAAATTGAGGCATTAGCTGTTTCTGTAAATGACTATACGGCACTTGAAGTTGTTGAGGGATGTGATGTTGTAATTGATGCACTTGATAGTGTCAATGCAAGATATGCACTAAACAAAGCTTGTGTGAAATTTGGAATTCCATTTGTAACGGGTGCTGCGGTTGGAACATCTGGACAAGCATTTACAGTTTTACCAAAAGAATCTGCATGTTACTTTTGCATGTTCCCAGAACTTGATGAGGATACGATGCCAACATGCAGCATTGAAGGAGTTCACCCTCCAATACTTTCTATAGTTGGTGCAATCGAAGTTTCAGAAGCTGTGAAAATCATTACTGGCAAAAAACCAAATTTGTCTGAAAGAATTTTACATGTTGATTTGGAAAATCTTGACTTTAATTTTACCAGAACATTCAGAGCTGAAGAGTGTCCAATCTGTGGAACAGGAAAACTCGAAATTATTCCCAAGAAAGAATTGATCCTAGAAGAACTATGCGGAAGAAATAGAGGGAAGAGGACTTATTCCATAACCCCTACTGATACATTTGATCTTGATGTACCTAAAGTTACTACTATTGCAAAAGAAAAAGGGTTCATCGTGGAAAATCAGGGGGAGTTGGGATTGTCTTTGAGAACTAATGAATTGTCTGTAAACTTTATGAAGAAGGGATCCGCAGTGGTTGTTGGCTCTAAAGACGAAGATGATGCTGTTACATTGTATAAGAGTTTGATTGATAAAAAATCCTGTTAAAGTAGGCACTAAAATTTTTACAAATACATGGAAAAATATGAAAAAATTATCGATCAAACTAATATACCAATGATAAAATATAAATCTTATACAATAATAGTATGAGAAATAGATAAAATTTGTGAAATTTATAAAATAATCACAAAATATTGCGAATTTGTGGACAAATCGTCCATTAGGCTTAAATACAAACTTTAGCGAAAAAAACCAATAACATGAATAACGAATTAGGACGTAAAATAACTAGTCTTACATTAATGACAATTATGTTAGCCGGTGGTTTGACATTTGCAGTTCCAGGAATGGAACCAGCATTTGCTGCCAACGCTAACCTATTTGTTTCCGCAGAAAACTCACAGTTTGATAACTACATGTCAGGACCTCAAGTAATTGAGGTCGTTGTAATTGATTCAGACATTAACGATACTGATGAAGCAAAAGGAGAACCAGACGTTACTGTAAACGGCAAGATCCTCAGAATGGTTCAGGCCGTAGACGGTAACTGGTATGGCTACTTTGCAGATAGAAACATGGCTCAAATTGCTGACTCCACCTCAACTGTAGATGGTGAAGGCTTGGACTTTGGTACTTTCTGTGAAGCTGGATTTACAATGACTGATGGTATAACAGTTGTAACATTTACTGATACAGTAGGTGTTGCAATTCCAGATGGTACTGTCGGTATTGATGGTACAAATCCACCAACAGTGCCAATCCCACCAGCAACTTGTGGTGCATTAGGAGCTGGATCCGGCGGCGCACCTGGCAACAACGTTGTCAGAGAAGCCAAAGGTCCAAATCTAGGTGCCCCCAACGCTGTTGGTCAAATTGGTGTTGATTCAACCCTATGGCCATTTATCCAACTCTATCCTCTAAACCCAACTGGTAACGTTGTCGTACAGTACAACAAAGGTGGTGGTGTTCAAACAACAACACTTACTTTTGATACTGTAGATCAATTTGCTGGTGCAAGTTTAGATAGAACAATCTATACACCAGGTTCTCAAGTACATGCAACGATTACAGATCTATGGTTAAACATTGACCCAACAGATGAAGATTCTTGGACATTTGGTACTACTGGTACCGGTAGCGAAAGCGCCTCAACCACTAATTACCAAGTATTTGATGAGAATGGTTCACAAGTTGGTGATACAGTAACCAATACAGATACCAATACCTTAACTGCACAACTGTCAAATCTTATGTGTGAAGACAATTGTCGTCTCATCACAAATGCAGATGTTCAGAAAAAAGGGTTCGTAATCACACTTCAGGACAACGATGACTCTGAAATCAGAAGTACATTACTTGGTGGCCAAGCAACAGTCAACAGTCAAAACCCACTATCATGGAATACTCTTGGTGGATTCATTGATGACAATGCTGGCATCGGTGGTGTACCTGTAACAATTACAGAACAGGGTCCAAACAGCGGTGTATTTGGTACATATGATGAATCAGACACATCCAACATTGTAATTACTGAAAATGCAAAGAGGGGAACCTCCGCATCCATTACTTACAATGAAGACTCTGTATCAATTCTTGTAGGCTTGAATTTAGGTAGCATTGACATTAAACCAATTGATGACGAATGGACCTCTGGTGAAGAGATTCCAGTCGAATTGGCTGATAACGATGCAAACCGAAACAGTAGAGCAGATGAAGACCTAGACTTGAATAATCCAAACGTAAAGTTGATTCCAGCATTAGAAACTGGAACCCCTGCAACCCTTTATGGCGACTTCAATGATGATGGCAGTGTTACTGCCGCTGATTTGACTGTAACCACACCAGGATTTGCATCGGGTAGTCTAAGCGTAAAAGAAGTACAAAAATTCAGTGATAGAGCAATCCTAACCTCAGTTGGTCCTCTAACGACTACTGGTGGTAGTGCAGATATGCTCTCACTAACATTGGGAACAATGGATAACTTCTTTGACGCAGCACCAGTCAACAACGGCGATTTTGAAGGCTTTGCACTATTCAACTATGATGTCAGATCATTGGCTAATGAGGGTAACCTTGCTGTTAGTACCGTAGATATTGCATTACCTGCTGGTCCATCATTTTTGGCTCAACCCCTACAGGGTTTGATCTTAATTGATGACACCACGCAAGGTGCAACCAGTATCTTCGGTGGCCTAGCAGCTACAACTCCATTAACTGTGACTTTCACATTGAATGGTCCAGCAGCAGCTGAAACAATTCCTGTTGGTACAGAATTACCAATAGTAGCCGATGTCTTTGGATTTGGTTTCTTAAACGATGGTCTTGAAGACGACGAAAGAATCGCTAACCAACTAATCAGATTAGAGCTAGAAGAGACTGGTGATAATACAGGTATCTTTACAGGTACCTTGGAATACACCATGATCAACCAGCTTAACATACTTGATCCTGATACCTATACTGACCTTTCAACAATTTCTGATGAAGCAACATTCATCGTAATTGAGGACTTGGATGATGAAGAATCACCAAGAGTCAACTATCTTGACTTAGGCGCAGATGGTGTTAGTACACAAGTAGCTGATCAAGAGGAAGCACCAGCTCATTCAGGTATTGTCTCATTTGATCTCGACACTTACAAGACTGCTGACACAGTTAACATAACATTAGAAGACTTGGATCTTAACGTAGACTCTGATCTTATTGATATCTATACTACTGTATCCGGT
>NZ_JAOULD010000059.1 GCF_029882185.1 Candidatus Nitrosopumilus sp.
CAATTGCAAGTGTCATATCATGAATGAACTCTAATGTGAAATCTTCATTAAAGACTCCACGAATTCCATTTGTTCCAAAAAATTTTGCCACAGTATTATGCAATAATAGATAAATTTGTGTTTAATGATTACCGAAATTAGTAACACTCCTAAGCTCCCCTGTTTCATATTAGATTATTGAGTATCATTGAAGCAAAAAATCTTGAATTCCATAGAAATCAAGCATGATTTAGCCAATTGAGGATATTGAGAACATTATTCTTTTATAATCCCAATGTAATTGAAAAGTAAAACGGCAAATGTTTGTCAACAATTTGATCCTAAAGTAATTAATATTCCAAAAACAGAGCGAGATTATGTCATTTGGGGAAGTAGATACACTGAACATGCTCTTTGACAAACTACAGAGTTTGTTTGATGAGTCTCAAGGATACTATGAATCATTTCTAGATACAAATAACATGTACAAAAAAGGACAACTTAGTGACAAAGAATTCTTTCAAAAATTAGGTGATTATACTGTTGCATATTCTGCATTAGAATTTTTAGCAATCAAAGTAATCTTTGAATTAAAAAAATCTATAGGGACTGGTTCTGGAAATACTCAATCTCCTGGTTTGATGCCTGGAATGGGTCAACCTGGAATGATGGCAGGTGGAATGGGACAGCCACCAAGAGCTGGAACTGCACAAAATCCAATAGGGGGAGGCCCACCTGGAATTGTATCTGCAAAAGAAGCATTTGGAGATGTTGGAACATTGCCATCTCCTGATCCAGCTTTAATGCCAAGACAAACAATGCCACCACAAAGTGGAAATGGATGTTCTTCATGTGGTGCTCCACTTAGAGCCGGTGCAAAGTTTTGTACAAAGTGTGGCGCTAAAGCATAAAACTAGTAATCAAAGTAATTTTCTTATTCTTGTGTTGTTCCACATTCGGGACAGAATTTTGCAGTGGCAGAAAGACTAGTGCCACATTCAGAACAAAACTTTCCACTTGAAATTTGTTCATTGTATGCATTTCCAACAAGAGCTGAACTTTTTACTGCACCTGATGGCACATATGTTTCATCATCGATTAAGACCGGTTCAAAGTCTTGCTCTACCAAATATGTCATCATTCTTGGAATTCCTTTCCCTTCGTTTTTTGGATCTGGAACTGAATCTCCTAACCAAAAAGCAAATCTCATTAGAGTTAATTCTGGTGTAGAGAATGCTAGAGTGTGCTTTGACATGTAATCTTGCGCAGCTTTTTTCCCGTCAAAACCTTCCATATTGATTCTATTTTTTTATTTATGTATAATAGTTTCTGGAAAAGTGGACCGGGAGGGAATCGCACCCTCGACATCCTCGTTGCGAACGAGGCATTATACTCCTAAACCACCGGCCCCAGAATATCTCTTTTTAGTTGTTCTTTTATTCATTTTCTCAAGAAAGTTGACTAAATTCTATTTTCACAGAAGCAATCTACCCTAAAAATAGTCAATTAGATGTTTAATAGAAACTAAAAAAATCAGTAAAAAACTAATTAAAAATTATTTTAGGCACGAAATTCAATTTGAAATTACAAGATAGACTTATGGTATAGGAGTTATCAAGACTGTTCCAGAATGATTAGGTACAAAACTTATCATTACAATTTCTTTACCTATTAGATGATCTTGTGATTTTAAGTCCGTTGGTATTAATCCATTTACAGTAACCATCATTTTTTGTGTGACAAATTCACTTGGGATGTATAAGATAACATATTGAGGTTTATCTATTGAAAAAGAAATGATTCCAACTTCTTTTATAAATTTAAAATCAGAGATTTTAGCAGGACTTCTAATGTCAATATATTTAGAACCTTCAATGAATTGTGGCTGGAATTTTTCTCTATTGTCTTCAGTTAATGGAATTAATTCATATTTCTCCGAGTCTTGAATCTCTAATCTCAATCCCTCAATACAGTGATTCTTTGCATCTTCATCTTCAATTAGGCTACAGTAGTCTTTGCCTTTTTCAAAATCATGATTTGTAAAAAAAGCAAGTGTAGTTCCTGTAGACATAATACATTCAACAAAATCAGCTTTCTCTAATTGTTCTGAATCACAAAGATTAGAAATTACATTTTTAGAAATTCCGTCTCTTGTAAGAACATTATCTGTATATTGCATCATGACTCCTTTAACACATAAAATATTTTGATAAAAAGACATGTCACTGCATAATTCCAATGAAGAATTTAGATCGTCACCGAAATAATGGACAAATCCATGTCCCAAACCATGTACACAGTCTTGGTAGTTTGAAGAGCCTATCAAATCATCACATATTATTTGATGTGAATCTGGAAAAGATTTCCCTGATTCTTCAATATTGTGGAAGTAGGATGAGAGTACGCCATGAAAATAACCTCCTCTACACATTGTACCATCCATTCCTTGCAGACTTTTTATCACATCATTAGTCTCTTCATAAGCAACATGTCCAATTTGGTGAGATACAAAATGACAGTCATCTATTGCACCAATTTTTGATAATGCAATAGCCAAGTCTAATGCATCAGAGTTGTTCTGTTCATTTTCTGCTAAAATACCAAAAAATTCTGAATAGCAAACAAAACGTAATGTATTATCATTCATTCCAGCACAAGTTTCTATATTTTCAAAATATCTTTTAACCAAGTTTTCAGAAGTTGTTAATGGTGTTAAATCGTTAGAATCTAAGATTCCATCATTATCATCATCAATATCTTGAGAAGAACCAACTCCATCAAAATCAAAGTCAGCCCAATCCAGAGGATTAGTATCAAACTGATCAAGAGAGTCAGATACTCCATCATTATCATCATCTATATCACATGCATCTCCCACATCATCAAAATCAGAATCAGTTTGTTCCAAATTTGGATTTAGAGGACAATTGTCATTAGAATCTTCAACTCCGTCATTATCAAAATCTGCAAATGTTCTGATTTCAGACCATGTCAAAAATGATATGCAAAGAGAGATTCCTAGTAAGACAAGCAAAAGTTTAATTTTTTTACCAATGACAAAATTTGCCATAATGCTCCAACACATTGCTTCAGATATTTTAACACATGGTAGAAATTATTCGTGAATGTATGAAATTAACTCAAAGATAAGATTAAAGGCAAAGGAACTTTGTAAAAATATCCTAGTTAAATCAGAACTTTTATGAAAAAAAGAAGTGTTATTTGAGAATTTGAATCTGTTTTATGATTTCATTCATCTCAAATATCATTTTTTTCTGGGCTATGATATTCCTTGACTCTAAGAATTGTTTTTGGAGATCTGAAAGAGAGTCTTTAAGTTCGGTAATCTGTGTAGGCTTTGGTTCAAATGCAGTTCTAGTTATGGGAACTGATTGGTTTGAATCAATTTTAACTTTGGATATTTTTGCTGTACATCCATAGCATGGAGCTTCCATATCATTTTCATATCTTGGCAATTTTCCATTAATGTCAAAATTTGACTGAATGTCTTTTTGTGCAAGATTGTGTTTTATGTTGAGTTCACGCACAATGCTTTGCATTTCGATTTTTGACATCTTGGCATATTGAACATATTGTTTCATGGCATCAGAAAATGTTCCCCCTTGTTTTAGAACAGAGTCTTTTGCATCTCTAGCTAGAGTTATTTTTGTTTGCAGATAATCAAACTGATCCCAAAATATCTCATTGTTTGTGACATTGAGATTTGAAACGTATTTTGCAAATGCGTTTTTAGGAGAAAATCCTTCATAGGTTTTTTCCATTCTTTGGAGTTCTTGTTTGAGGGATTTTTGTGCAATCTCTCTTTGCTCCTTGATGAGTTCTTGTTGGGCATTACGTTTGTTTTCAATCTCTTTTGTCTGTAAAAATTGTTTTTTTGATAACTCTATTTTTGCAAGAATATCTTGTGAGATAGAATTGTTTAACTCATCCCCTTCAATTTTTTTAAAATCTGACTGTGCAAAAGCATTAGTACTAAAAACAGACATTACAATTACAGAAGCAATGATTGAGGCATACAGTAGTCTAGTCATTAAACAAACCATAGAGAAATTGCTTAAGAGGAATTCGTAGAAATCATTAGATTAAATCATCCTGACAATTTTAATACCTGTTTCCAAGTCAAAACTGGTTTTTCTGTATGAACTTAAGCATAATGTTTGTCTCAACGCATAATAGCCTCAATTTCATAAAATTTACAGATGACTTATGATACTGTAATCACTGACTCACATGTTATCCTTCCTCAGGGAATGGTTGAGAAAAATATCTTAATTGATGAAGGAAAAATTGTAGGATTTACAACTGATACACCTGCATGTGATCATAAAATCAATGGAGCAGGACTAGTTTCAGTTCCAGGACCAATTGACACTCATGTTCATTACGGAGTTTATTCTCCAATTAATGAAGCTGCAAAAACTGAGTCTCATGCTGCAGCAATAGGTGGTATTACTACAATGATGCGCATGTTAAGACTTGGAGATCCTTTCTCTAGTTCTTTACAGTCTCAACTTGATTCTGCATCTGAAAATCATTATGTTGATTATACAATACACGCTTCTGTCTTTACTACACAGCAAATCAATGAGATGAATCTGTGTGTTGAAAAGGGAATCACATCTTTTAAAATTTACATGAATCTTGGCGGTGAAGTTGGACATGTATACATGGATATGCCACCAAATTCCCAAAACCTTGTTGCAGCTCAAGTTGATGTTACAGATGAAATTGTCGAACAAACTGTAAAGACTGCAGCTGAGCTTGGTTGTCCTGTATTAGTTCATGCTGAAGACTATGAGTCATGTGGGTGTGGAATTAAAACCGCAAAAGAAAAACATCAAGATGGATTATCTGCATGGTCTTCTAGCCGTTCTCCTGAATTTGAAGCTAAAGCAATCAAAACAGTTTCAAAATTTGGCAGAGAATATGATTGTGTAATTTATTTTGTTCACATTGGTTCAGAACGTGCACTAAAACAAATTGAAGAAGAGAAAAAACTTGGAACAAAAATCTTTGTTGAAACATGTCCTCATTATCTGACGCTCTCTTATGAGAAACAATCTGGCTATCTTGCAAAGGTAATGCCTCCAATCAGGACAGAAAATGACCGAATGGCTGTATGGAATGCATTATCCAATAACAAAATTGACACAATAGGCACTGATCATGTTGCAAATCAACTCAAACTCAAATTAGGAGGAGATGATGTGTGGAGTGCCCTCGCTGGATTCCCTGGAATAGGTACGGTAATTCCTATTTTGCTTAATGATGGTGTTAATCAAAATAAAATAACCTTGGAACAATTTATACGATTTACCAGCCAAAACGCCGCTCAAATATTCGGGATGTACCCTCAAAAAGGAACATTGGAAAAAGATTCTGATGCAGATGTGGTCATGTTGGATTTGAGAAAAGAAAAAACTGTTACTTCAGATTTGTTTGGTAGCTTCTCTGATTATATTGTATATGAAGGAAGAAATCTAAAAGGATGGCCTGTAAAAACAATTGTTAGGGGAGAACTGGTAGCTGATAACTTTGAAGTGATTGGCAAACTTGGTCATGGTAAACTAGTTGAAAGAAAAATTAACTTGTTTTCAAAATAATTCACTTTGATTTTCACGATTACTTTTTAAGTGAAAAACTCTGATTGTTCATATTGCAACTAAAGTTTCTGTTTCTCTTAACTATGATTTTCACAATTACTATTAGTTCTACATATTTTGAAACTTCTTTTGCTCAAGAAATGTCTCCACATCAACAGTGGAAAAAATTTGCAGATCTTGATATGATCACTTGTAAACCTGGATATTTGTTGTTACAAAAAAATAATGGAAATCCTTCATGTGTTATGCCATCAACATATTTGAAATTAGTTGATAGAGGGTATGGCCATCACAATCAACAATTTTTGGAAAAACATCCTGAAATGATGAATAATCTAAAAGATGCGATAGCATCAAACAAGAATATGATGTTTCATTGGCATGAAATGATGCAAACTGATTCTACCCTGGTAAGTAATACAATGGCTGATTGGGTATCTCAAATGCATGGTAATCTTGATTTATTAAAAAATATGTTAGGTCCTATGACTAGTGATCCAGAATTACGTGAAAAAATGATTCAAATCATGAAAAATCACTCACATATGGAAATAATGATGAAACAGAATTCAAAATGGATGGATTCAGTCCATGATTCAATGATGGGTTCTGGAATGGGACAAGGAATGCATCATTCTCAATGTGCTTGGTGCCCTGATTATGATGAACATTCTATTTCACATTCAATGAATTCTGACAAAATTGATTCACACTTTATGGGGTTTTCAAATTCTGATAGAATGATGGATATGATGCATCACATGTGGATTAATCCTGAAATGGTTCAAGATATGCATACTATGATGCTTGAAGATCCTTCTCACATGGCAATGATGTCAAATCAATTGATGGAACCTATACTAAACGCAGTAATGGATGATCCAATGTTAAGAGATCAAATGATGGAATTAATGTTAGAACATCAAGATTTCATGAATACAATTAGACATGATAATCCTGAATCAGAAAACTAATCTAAAATCAAAAATGAAAACACACCAAGTGTTTTAATTATAAAAAAAGACATTAAACTAGATGGGAAAATTTCAAACTGAAAAAAATATCACAC
>NZ_JAOULD010000002.1 GCF_029882185.1 Candidatus Nitrosopumilus sp.
AAATAGAGCAAAAGATGTAAAGTCCATCAAGATAACTCAAAAGGATTTAGAAGATTCTATTGAAGAAATAAAAAAGATGAAATAATGATATGTGAATAATATCATCAATATCATGACTTGAGATATGTTGATGGGATTTAAAGTAAGGATAATATTTTCATGGCTGGTTAAATTTGTAAGATATTCTCATATTGTTGTAAAATTTTCAATTTTTAATCCTAGTATCAGACATGACAATTTAGATCATATGTTTATATGATTTTCACGTATACAATGTGCATTAAATTTTGGTTTAATGCAATGCACGGAAACGTAGGGTGCTAATCCCCACGATAGCCTTTGGTTTGACGTTAATGCGCTTCCGTGTTTAGTTAATTTTCATATCTGGATGATCTTGATGTATATTTTGGTTTCATAATTGGAAATAATCTTCTGGTTTTTAACTTCAAATTATTTTATTCATGGTTAACTAGTTTAGTGATCAAACTTGAAAAATAGATGTTTATCTAACTGCAACTCGTTTTTTGGTAACTTTTCGTGCAGGCCTATCTGGTTTCTCATTTTTTAATTTTGATTTGTCTGTAGATATACTCACACCTTTCTTTTGTCCTTTACGTCTAACATCGTTTCTTATCTTTTCATCTTTTTGAATTTTTTCTAATTCTCCAGAATCAATTTTGCGCGTTTTACTTGAAACCATATAATTTGAAAGTTAACACTTGCAATAAACAATATTTTCAAATTCATTTTTGAGAATCTCCCCATCACTTTTAATTAAATCTAGAATTGTGTGAAATGATGAAGCATACGGATGAAATTTATGGGTATTTAGGAGACATACAAACCGTAAAAGTAAAACCATTAATCACTAAATCTATTACAATTAAGCCATCAGATATAATTTCAGGTGTAATTGATAAAATTTCAAAAAATGATTCATATGATGTTTTTTATTTTAATGGAAAATCTATGCTTTCAACAAATACCAGAATATTACTAGATGCCAAAAATATTTCGAAAATGGATGTTGAATCTCTTCTTTATTCTATTCCACATATAGGTCCAAACGATACAATTCAAGATGCTGCAAATATTATTTTTGATTATAGAACTCGTGAAGCACCAGTAGTGGAAAATAATAAAATACTAGGATCTGTTACTGCAAAGAAAATTTTGGAGTTACTTTCAAAAAAAGATAACAAATCAATTAAAGCCAAGATGATTTACACTAAAGATCCTATAACAATATCTTCAGAAAAATCTCTTAGCAATGCCAAAAAAATAATGACTACAAAAAGATTGGATCATCTTCCTATTATTAATAAAGGAAAAATAAAGCAAGTTCTCACACCTGCACATATTATAGAGTATATCATACCACAAGAACGTCAAGGTAAAAGATCAGTTGGAATACGAACTGCACATAAATTAGAATTTGAAATTGGAGATATAGGCAGTACTAGAATCCCCCAATGTATTCCTGATGATGATCTTGCCAAGATTCTAAATTCTATGCTAAAAACTGATACTACATGTTGTTTAGTTAAGACCGATGAAACTCTTGAGGGAATCATAACATTTAGGGACATTCTTGGGTTGATTTCAAAATCATAATGTAGATTAATCGTAATGGAAAAATTTCTATCTTTGAACTTGAAAATATGTAAGGACATTGTCAAATTGAAGATATTTCTGATAAATTAAGGCATATTTGTTGAAATTAAACAATAGATTCTATTATGTGTAATTTGTAATTAATTTAAATGAAATATCATTGCCGAAAATGCAAATTCACATGGGGAGGAAATACTGATACCTTTTTCAAAGTACTAGAACATGAAAAAACGCATAAAAATTCAAAGCAAAATTAAATCAAATTGTCCTATCGATCTATAAATCAAGAAACTTGTAAACATCATGCATCGGTAAAAATGCCGGGATTAAACAATATGTGTGAATGCATGACTTGTCACAAATTCTTTAAAGTAACTGAAATATAGGATAACGTAAAGATAGACAAAACTAGTAATTCCAATTAATTTGTACTGTGGCAAAATCTTCATCATGACTTAGAACCTGTATTTGGATATCCTCTATGAGTTCAGCATATGCTATACCTATGCCAAAAAACAACAATGGTGCAAATAAAATGAATTTATTCATGTAATGATCAAAATTTGAAAGTTATCTTTTAACCCTTACTAAATGAACAAATGAAAAAAACTTAATTTCTAGTTGTTTGTATGGATAATATTCTAAAAGAGAAAAATTATCATGCCTAAACTGAATCAAATCTCACAAGCAAAATATTCGGGAGCCCTTCGGGCCCATTATTTTCAGTTAGTTTTAAAATGAGCATGTTGGAAATTATCTGGCCGCAATGAAGAATCAGAGTTATATCTGAATTGATGATTGGAAGGCATTTGTCTGAGCTGCCATGAATTTACTTGTTGATTTGTTTTTTGACTTTTTCTAAAACGTTTTCACCAATTAGATTCTGTTCAAATAGAGCCTCTGTGATTTGTAAAATATTTAGAATAGAATGCATCTTTACACCTAACTCTAATAATGCTTCATCGGCCCCTTCCATTCTATTTACAATTACATATGCATCATTAACTGAAATATTGACTTCTTTTAGAGATTTTATTGCATTGACAACTGAACCTCCTGTAGTGGCAACATCATCTATCATGAGGCCTCTCATATTGTCATAAATTTTTCCTTCAACTGATTTTAATGTTCCATAATCTTTTGGTTTGCTTCTAACATAGATTAGAGGTTTGACAGTTTCTACCGCTAGAGCTGATGCTATTACTAAACCTCCTGTTGGAACAGAAACAATTGAATCAAAATTATCTAATCCTACATCTTCTACAATTTGATTTTCAAGATATTTCACCATTTTTCTAAATTCAATAGGATAACTTGGCACTAATCTTAAATCAACATAGTATGAACTATGTTTTCCACTTGCCAGTGTAAAATCTCCAAATTTTATGATGCCTTTTTGATGCAAAAATGTTGCAAACTCTTTTACAAATTCCATACAAAAGTTAACTATACTGGATTTATTTTGTTTTGTATTGAGAGATAATCATGCCTGAAATCTGGTTAAATTATGGAATTACTGATGTAGTTTTAGATATAAAGGCTGAAAATCTAGAGCAAAAAATCAATTCTGATGGTAAAATCTTAGATGATTCTGCGATCAATGAAAAACTAAACACTCTTGATTTGTCAAAACCTATGGAACTAGTAGTGTTACACAATTCTAAAACTATTCTAAAAATAATATCTTCACTGTTTACACTATGTGAGCAAAAATCAAAACCTTTCCCAAAAATACTCACTGACAAAAAAATCCTAAATTTAGTAAAATCTGGTTTACCTGAAGGAAGCTCAATTAATGAATTTGATGATGTTGGAATTGAAAACTCAAATCTTGTTTTCATGGGTGAAATGGAATTTAATGGATTATTTGGTTATGAGACTATTTCTACACGTCTTATCAAAAAATTTGGTCAAGAATCTATGCTTGCAGCCTATGCAAAAAGGCAAGGAAATCTTCCTACTCCTGGACAGTACTCAGAAAGTTTGACTGAGGCAAAAAAATTTACTGATAATTTTGAAATTCAAGGAATAGAGATAATTGCAAATTCTGAGGGGATCATAGATTTTTCAATTGGTCATCCTTCAGAAACTATCTCATCTACCAAAATTCTTGAATCAAATTCTATCAAAGATATTGGCGAACATAAAACAATGGTGATTAGCACTGGAAAAGATGCAAGTAATGACAATCTGGGGAATTCATTTTCTTCTCTTTGGAATTGTTCTAATGCAATCAAAAAAGATGGTCTTGCTATTTTAGTAGCTGAATGCAAAGGTGGACTAGGTTCTGATGCATTACAGCAATACATTGAAGATAGATTGTCTATAGAACAACTACGCAATCCTACTAAATACATTAATGGAATGGAAGATTTGTTGTTTCTTTCTGAAGTACAAAAGAAATTTCAAATTGGATTAGTTTCAATTCTGCCTGAATTTTATGCAAAGAAACTTAACATGATTTCTATGCCTGGAATAAAATATTCTATGGATTATATTTTAAAAACTCAAGGAGCCCGTCAGAAAGTTGCAGTAGTTACTGATGGTGCAAGGCTTTTGTTAAGGTAAAATCATAGGCAAAAAATCTGATGGTAATGGTGCACACAAAATTGCTAAACCTATAATTCCAATATATGCAAGTTTTCTATTTCTTGAAAGTGGTGAAACGTCATCTAATGGCATTGCACTAGGATTTCTTGAACTCATAATTAGAATTAGGATTGCCATTAACCAATAATTCAACAAAACGAGAATCCCCATACTTGCAAAAGTCGCATATCTATGTAATTTTACTCCAAGCAATGTTCTTGCCATATGGCCTCCATCTAATTGCCATGCAGGTAATAAATTCAAAAATGTGATTAAGAAACCAATCCATGCAGCAAACATTACTGGCGTCATTAAAACTTCATAGCCTGAACCTCCTTTTCCAAACAAAGCCAAGCTTGCAGTCATAAGTAATGGTTCTCCTTGATTCCATTCCATTAATCTGGACTCTTCAAAAAGTCCTGCAGCAATTTCAGCATCTAAAATAGGTGCAGTATATGCAGCATAAACTGAAACTATTATTGCAATTACTAATCCTGCAATAGGTCCTGCAATAGCAACATCAAATAATATTTCTCGATTAATTGTTAGTCCTCTTGATTGAATAAATGCACCAAATGTTGGTATGCCTATAACTGGAAGTCCTGGAATAAAATATGGCCAAGTAGTTTTTAGACCATGTGCTTTTGCAGCAATAATGTGACCTAATTCATGAATTCCTAAAATCCCAAGTAATGACAATGTGTAAACTGCTGCCATTTCAAACGGATCCCCTATCTCTACAATTGAATTTGTTCCAGATGTTCTATAATATCCGTCAATCATTACAAATGAAACAACAATAGCAAACAATATCCTTGGAGTCCATGAAGTGCTCATCCATTTTCTCTGTTTTTTTGGAGAAAATTTTTGAATGATTACATATAATCCCCCATCTTCCATTTTTTCTAATTTACATACATATCTCATATTTTCTAATTTTCTAGCTAGGCCTTCAAACTTTGATTTGAAATCCTCGTCTTCTATTCTGAATTCTAGTGAAAATTCTGTTTTGTTAAAATCACTGACCTGAAATAGGGTATTGACTAATGAAATAATGTCTTCCTGTGAGGGATCTTCCATCTCTTAACGATAGATTTTTCCATTAAATGGACTTTTGGTTTAAAATTAAATATTGATGATACTCATTATCATCATGCAAGTTATTCTTAGACAATTGGGAGATTGCAATATCAGACGAGCAGAATCAAGCGATCTTATCTCTGTAATGGAAATCAATCTAAAAACTCTTCCAGAACACTATTCTGATTATTTCTATGAGAGTCTGCTTGCTGAACTTCCAGAGGCTTTCATTGTTGCAGAAATTGGCGGAAAACATGTTGGATATATTATGTGTAAAACTGAATTTGGATTTTCAAATTTTAAGAAACTAGGCTTTGTCAAAAAAGGACACGTTGTTTCCATAGCAGTTCTTGAAGAACATAGAAGAAAAGGTATTGGGAAAGCACTTGTTGAAGAATCTGTAAAAGGTGTAAAATTAAGAAAATGTGATGAATTCTATTTAGAAGTAAGATGCAGTAACAATGAAGCTGTACGATTATATGAAAATCTTGGGTTTGTAATTCGTCAACAATTAAACACCTATTATAGAGACGGCGAAGATGCATATCTTATGGCAATTGAATTACAATAGTTCAAACCAATAAATAACTCACAAAAAGTTCTTCGCCATGGATAAACGAAAAGGGATGGGCGTTACCATCTTTGTCTTTTGTATTGGAGGATTTTTCCTTTATGCATATTTGTTAATGTTGTCTGAATGGAGTCCAATTGTATTACAACTATCTGTACTAATGATTGCCGGCGGTATTTTGGGAGTAATTGCATGGATTGGATATGTGATGGCTACAACAAAACCTTCACCTGCTTCAATTACATCTGAAGATTAATTTATTTGAAAATTTTTACATCTACAACTGTCTGATAATATCTTGGACCTACCGGTCTAACGATTTTTGAATCTAGAATTTCTGATTTGACTGGGGTGATATTTAGAAAGTGTGCTTCTGATAATTTTTCTGCTTCTGATTTTTTATCTGCATGGATGTGTGAATAATAATGAATGATTCCTTCGCTTTTAGTTGTCTTGATTGCAGATTCTAAAAACTCATCAGATCTCTCTGGTAATAACATCAATGTTCTATCTGATTTGTCAATTAACTGATTATTGATAATTTCAGTTGCATCTCCATTTATGGATATCACATTTCCTGCAAGTTTGTTTAGACTACTATTTACATCACATAATTTTGAAGCAACTGGATTAATGTCAAGGCTATACACGGTACATTTCTTCTTTTTTGCTGCCATGATTGAAAACATTCCAATTCCTGCAAACATGTTAGTCATTATCTCTCCATCTTGGACTAAATTGGCAATTCTTTCTCTTTCTGTGGATAATCTGGGTGAAAAAAATGCATTTTTTACATCAACCTTAAATCTACAGCCGAACTCTTTGTATTCTGTTTCTGTATTGTCTTCTCCTGCAAGAATCTCAAGATCTCTTGTACGAAATTCTCCTTCTACTGCTGATGCTTGGTAGAATACACTTCTTACAATTTTTACCTCCTCTAACAATGTTCTTCCAATAATTTCTTTTTTTGAGAGTAATGAGTCTGGAATTCTTACAATAATTATTTCCCCAATTTGATCAAATGCTGAAATTAATTCATTGCTTTCTTCTTCTGTGAGCACATTTTCTAGTGCTTTTTTTAGCATCCGAGTCAATGCTTGTAATAGAAATTTCCTGATGATTTTTGATCTTTATCCAATCTACTTTCTAATTTGTTTACACGAGGCCTTAGACTTTTTTCATCCCTTCTAAATGACATATCCAATGATTTTAGGAATCTATTCATCGCATCTGCTTTTGGCATAGGTGATGTAGCAATTCCTGCAGAACCCGACTCTCCCTCAAATATTATCATTGAATCTGAAATAAGATCCATAAGTTGTAGATCATGATCAATAATTATTGCTGATTTTCCAAAAGAACGAACAAACTTTTGTAAAAATTTTGCAACTGCGATTCTATCTTCAACATCTAAAAATGCTGATGGCTCATCTAATGCATACAGATCAACTTTTTGTAACAGACATGATGCAACAGCTACTTTTTGCAGTTCACCTCCAGAAAGATTTTTGATTGATTTATTGTATAATTTCTTTATCTTTAATGGATCAAGTATTTGCTCCTCTTCCATGCTGCCTTCAATTGGATTCTCATTTGCTTTATCTAAAACTGATATGACTTCTACATCAAGATCATTTTGAAGATATTGTGGTTTGTATGCTATCTTTATTTTTTTATCAACACTACCTGTATCTGGTTTCTCAACTCCTGCAATCATTTTCATCATGGTTGTTTTACCAAGTGCATTTGCACCCATAATTCCTAAAACTTCTCCTTTTCTTACTCTCCCAGGCTCAATTGTTACTGAAAATGAAGTGTATTTTTTCTCTAGTTTAGGATATGTGAGAATATCGCTTCCTTCTTGGAAAATATCTGTAACTGAAGATGAAACATCAAAAGAGAATTTTTTATCTCTAAATCTTACATTTTCATTTGGTAAATATCCGTCAAGGAAAACATTGATTCCAACTTTTGTAGATAAAATACTTGAAACAATTCCATATGCTGTAGGTTCTCCATACAATACTTCGATATAATCACTTAGAAAATCCAATAATGTCAAATCATGTTCTACTACCATCACGCTTTTTCCAATTTTTGCCAAATTTTGAATTACTCTTGCAACTCCGGTTCTTTGAAATACATCGTTGTAAGATGATGGTTCATCAAAAAAGTAAAACTCTGTGTCTTTTGATGCAGCAGCAGCAACAGCAATTCTTTGTAATTCACCTCCACTTAATTCCTTTAAGCTTTGTTCCATAGAATTTTGTAATCCTAATTCCTTGATCAGTTCTCTTGATACGCCTCGTTCATCATACTTGTCAAGAAGTTCTTTACCTGTTCCTTCAAATGCTTGAGCAATATGATGAACTTGTTGTGGTTTAATTGATGCTCTGATTTGTTTTTGTTCAATTTTTTCAAAATGTTGTTTTAGCTCTGTTCCACTATAATGTTTTAAAATTTCATCCCATTCCGGCGGATTTTCATATCTTCCCAAATTTGGTTTAAGGTTTCCTGATAGTATGTTGACTACTGTACTTTTTCCCATTCCATTTCTTCCTAATAATCCCACAACCTCTCCTTTTTTTGGTGTGGGTAATTTGTAAAGTCGAAATGAATTCATCCCATATTGGTGGATTTTGTCTGTAGCTAACTCACTTGCGAGATTGACAATTGTTATTGCATCAAATGGACATACTTTGACACAAATTCCACAACCATTACAAATATTCTCATCAATCTGAGCTTTTTTTGATTCTTCGTTAATTGTAACACATTCTGCGCCTGATTTGTTGACTGGGCAATATTTTATACACTCTAAACCGCATTTTTGTGGCTGACATAGATCTTGATCTAAAACCGCTACTCTGTGAGTCATGTTGTAATCGGATATTTTCTTTGCTTTATACCTATTTTGAGCATTTTGAAATCTGGCGTTACGTTAATAGATGAGAATTTGACATATAATTTCAAGCCGGCCATAGCGTTAGGGTGCGACCCAATCCCGTTCCGAACTTGGAAGTCAAACCTGACGTCGCTGTTGTGCTACTAAGATGCGAGAGCTCTTGGGAAGCAACAGTGCTGGCATTTTCTATTCTTCAATCAATCTTTTAATATCGACTAGATTAGATTGATATGAATTCAATGCCTAACTGTAGTGTTTGTGGAGAAATATGTGATAACGACATTAGATTACTAAATCACATGATGGAAAAACATGGTTGGAGAAATCCAAACGTTGGAACTCCTGACAGAAATAGTAGGGGATACTAGTTTCATAGTCTCTGTAGATAATCTAAAATCAATCTTACTCCAAAACCTGTAGCTCCTTTTGGATTATACGATTTTTCTTTTGTAGCTCCCTGTGTCCATGCAACTCCTGCAATATCAATATGAGCCCATGGTGTTTTTTCAATTGCATTTTTCAAAAATGCTGCAGCTGTAATAGTTCCAGCTGCTCGACCTATTCCCACATTTTTCATATCTGCCACATCCGATTTTATCATATCCATATAGTCTTGGTTTAATGGAAGTTCCCATATTTCTTCTGTAGTTCTTTTAGAAGATTCACAAATTTTCTTTGTTAGTTTTTCATCATTTGATACTATTGCTGCCACATTGGTGCCAAGTGCTACAATACATGCACCTGTAAGAGTTGCAAAATCAATAATTGCTTTTGGAGAATATTGTTTTTCTCCATATGACAATGCATCAGCTAGAATCAATCTGCCTTCTGCATCTGTATTTAGAATCTCTGCGGTTTTTCCGCTATACAACTTTATGATATCTCCAGGTCTATATGATTCTCCACCTGGCATATTTTCTACTGATGGGATGATTCCAACAATATTGAGTGGTAATTTTAATTCTGAAACTGCTTTCATTATTCCTAGTACTGTACATCCACCACATTTGTCAAATTTCATTTCATCCATTGCACTTCCCGGTTTTAACGAAATGCCTCCTGTATCAAATGTCACTGCTTTCCCTACCAGCACAATTGGTTTCTCATTTTTTGGACCATGATTATGTTCTAAAATAATTAATTTTGGTTGATTTTTACTTCCTTGACCCACTGCTGAAATTCCTCCGAAACCTTTCTTCTTTAATTCAGGCTCAGAAATTATGCTGCATTTCATTTTATTCTTTTTCGCAATAGTTTTTGAAAAATTTGCTAATGTTGTAGGAGTGCATTCGTTAGGAGGTAGGTTGGCAATACTTTTAGTAAAAATTGTACCATCTGCTACAATTTCAGATGTCTTGATAATTTTAGAAATTTTTGTTGATTTTGAAATGATTATGGTTAGGTCTGGAGAAGGTTCTGTCTTTTCTGCTTTGAATTTATCAAATTTGTAAAGGGCCATTTTAGTACCTTCAATTATTTGAGAAACTGTGGAAATTGGGTCGTGAATAAAACTAGGAGGAGAAACAATAGAAAATTCTTTCAATTTCAGTTCTCTAGCTTTTTGAGCAATTTTGCCTGAAACAAATCTTATTGTATCATTTGTTAGATTTTCTTTTTTGCCTATTCCTGCAAGAAGTATTCTTTGTATGGGGTTTTTTTCAGATAATGGAACTATGTTTATCTTTCCCAATTTTCCTTCCATGTCTTTAAGAGATTGATTGATAGAGATGGTAGTTTTAGTGTCAAACTTTGGCAGTCCTAAAGATTTGGTAGTATTTTCTAGTACAAATCCACATAGAAGACTGGTCTTCTTTGAAGAATTTTCTATCTTTATTTTCACTATGAAACTATTTTTTGTAGTAATATTTAGATTTACTATAAATCTATAATTTTGCTATTTGTAATTAGACTAGATGATCTTACAAACACTGCTTTAATCGTTTTACAATCTTCATCACACATTTCATTTCCAATTGAGAATGATTTTTCTGTTTTTTCAGAGAAAATGGATTTTATTAATGGGAACATCGCTGCTCTTCCTCCATATGCTCTTTTCTTACAAATTAACCAAAACATATCCAAAGCTGACTCATCTAATATATCATCTCTAATTTTTTTGCCAAATTCTGAATAGTGTCCTACCATTGTAATTTTTCCTCTAGCAAAAAAATTAATGATTTTTGTAAATTTCACACACAAATAGCATTGATTGTCATATAATACAATTGGAATATTCTCTTTGATTTCCATAACTATACATAGTAACAATCAAATTAAAATTTTACAAACTTATACACGAAATTCATTTTAATCATTTATGAAATCAATCTCTGAAAATCCTGATTTTAACAATACTGAGACTGGAGAATTTCCTTGTATTTCATGTCATACAAATTGCTGTAAGGAATATGTCATATTTGTCAATGCTCACGACGTTTATCGTCTTGCTACTGGATTGAGGTTGGCACCTGAAAATTTTTTAGAAATTTATGGTGCAAAGGACTATTCTTTAGGAATTAACGTAAAAGAAGGCCTAATAGATCTTGCATTAAAACAAAATAATGGCACATGTGAATTTCTTGAAGAGCATAAAGATTTCTTTAGATGTACCGTAAACGAAATCAAACCTGGAGTATGTAAATCATATCCATTTGAAATGAAAAATGGAAAATTAATCCAGATGACTAGCATGATGTGTCCGGTAAATTGGAATATTGCAGAATTTGAAAAAATGATGATATCTCATCTCAAAAAAGATGAATCTGAATGGAAGTTTTATGATGAACTTGTTAAAGAATGGAATACAAAACATTGGGGAAAATCATTATCTGTATTTTTGAAATTTATGTTAGATAAAGTGAAATCTTCTCTGGCATCTTGATTGTTTTTTTGAATTGTGATCTATTGTCATTTTCGATTTTTGAATGTGATTTTCTTTAGAAGTAGATTTTTATTCAATTTGCAAATATAACGTTGCAAATGGGGCTCAATTATTATCAAATTAAGAAAAATATTCTAAGGGCCAGAAAATTAGTCATTAAAGGAACTAATGCTGCTGGATCTGGTCATCCTGGGGGTTCTTTTTCCATGGCTGAAATATTGGGTTGTTTGTTTAACAAATATTTGAAATTTGATCCTAAAAATCCCCAATGGGAAGACCGTGATCGTTTAGTTCTATCAAAAGGACATGCTGCTCCTGGATTATTTTCTAACATGGCCGTTGCAGGGTATTTTCCAGAATCTGAAATTGAAACGTTGAGAAAATTTGGCAGTAGGTTACAGGGGCATCCTGACCTGAAATGTCCTGGTGTAGAATTTTGTGGTGGTTCTTTAGGTACTGGATTATCTTATTCTATTGGAATTGCACTGGCAGCAAAAATTGATTCTAAGAATCATCATGTCTATACGATTATTGGAGATGGGGAATCTGATGAAGGACAAGTTTGGGAGGCTGCAATGACTGCTTCAAAATACAAAGTTGATAATTTGACTGCTTTTCTTGATAGAAATTTCATTCAACAGGATTCATACACTGAAAAAGTCATGCCTCTTGATGAAAAATTGGAGGGAGATGATATATCTGAAATGTGGAAGGATGCATCGCGTTGGAAAACAGGTGATAAATGGCGTTCATTTGGTTGGAATGTGATTGAAATCAATGGACATAGAATAGAACAAATTGATGCAGCAATTGCAAAAGCAAATGCTACAAAAGGTGTGCCTACAATAATTATTTCTAGAACAATAAAGGGAAAATCTGTAGAGCATATGGAAGACAATCCCCAATGGCATGGCAAAGCTCCTGATTCAGATGTTGTTCCCATAATTGATCTTGAATTGGATTCACAATTCATGATTTCCCCATCAATCATTGCAGGTGATATGACAAATTTAGAAAATGAAATTAAACGATGCGTGTCAGGTAGAGCAGATTACATTCATCTAGATGTGATGGATGGACAGTTTGTTCCAACAAAAACTTTTGATCATAACAAAATCAAAGAATTAAGACCTTTGACAGTAATTCCTTTTGATACTCACTTGATGATCAATAATCCCGTGAGACATGTAAAAGACTACATCGATGCTGGCAGTGACATTATCACTGTTCATGCAGAAGTTACTGATGAATCTAGTTTTGGTGAAATTCATGATTTGTTAAAACAAAATCAAGTAGGTGTTGGTTTTTCAATAAATCCTGAAACTGAATTACCTGAATGGTCTTACAAATTTTTACCTTCTCTTGATCAGATAATTGTAATGTCTGTTGTACCTGGAAAATCAGGTCAAAAATACATTGAAGAAACACACACAAAAATGACTAGATTAAACTCTATTGTAAAGGAACATAATTTTTCAGGTTATATTGAGGCTGATGGGGGTGTTAATCTTGAAAATATTGGCTCTGTATTTGCTGATGGAGCAAGAGCTTTTGTTGGAGGTGGTGCCATTATTGGACAGCAAGATGTTAGAGCAGCCATTAAAGATTTTAGAACTGAGATATTGAAATCAAGAAGACGAATCTTACTTGAAAAAGCAAATGAATTAGGTGGAATAGAATTGGTAAACAAATGGATTGGACTGCATGTAATTGGAGAAAAACAAGAACAACTCAAAAAAATTGCACATGAGGCAGGATATCTTTGAATGAACCAATAATGACTGACATGCGTTCAGAATATTCAAAATCACTAATTCAACTAGGAAAAGAAAATCCAAACATTGTTGTCTTAGGTGCAGACACTACTGATTCACTTAAAACTTCTGGATTTGGGAAAGAGTTTCCTGATCGATTTTTTAATGTAGGTATTGCTGAAGCAAATCTTGTGACTATCTCAGCTGGATTGGCTGCGTCTGGAAAAACATCTTTTGCTAGTACTTATGCTATATTTCTACCTGGTAGAGCAGTTGATCAAATTCGAAACAATATTGCTTATCCATCATCTCCTGGGAAAAAAGGTCTTAACGTAAAATTGGTTACTTCTCATGGTGGTTTGTCTGTAGGACCTGATGGTGGTTCTCATCAACAAATTGAAGATATTGCAATTATGAGGGTCATTCCAAATTTTCGAGTTTTTATTCCTGCTGATACTGTTGCCGTTTCAAAACTAATTCGGTTAATGGCAAATGAATATGGTCCATTTTACATGAGGATGGCAAGATCTGCAACCCCACTGGTTCATTCTGATTCTCAGGAATTTCAAATTGGAAAAGGAATTACAATGAGAGATGGCTCTGATTGTACCATTGTTGCATGTGGTACCACTGTCAGAATGGCTTTAGAGGCTGCTGAATCTTTACAACAAGAAGGAATTTCTTGTAGAGTTTTAGACATGTTTTCAATTAAACCCATTGATAATCAATTATTAGAAAAAACTGCTAGAGAAACTGGTTGTATTGTAACAACTGAGGAGCATAATATTATCGGTGGAATGGGTTCTGCAGTTGCAGAATCTATTTCTGAATCTTACCCTGTACCTATAAAGAGAATTGGAGCCCAAGATATGTTTGGAGAGTCTGCACGTGATAATGAAATTCCATTACTCTTAGAAAAACACGGAATAACATCTTTTAATATGGCAAAACAAGTCAAAGAAATTAGGAGTAAAAAATTATGAAAATTTTTCTAGACACTGCTAACCTTGAATCAATTAGAAAATTCAATGACATGGGACTGTTAGATGGTATTACCACCAATCCTTCACTCATGTCAAAAGAAGGCGGCAATCCAAAGGATGCAATGGAAGAGATTACAAAAATTATCAAAGGTGACGTGAGTTTAGAAGTTGTTAGTACTGAATATTCTGGAATGATGGAAGAAGGTAAACGCCTTCGTCAATATGGAGAAAATGTTGTAGTGAAAGTTCCTATGACTCCTGATGGTCTTAAAGCATGCAAATCTCTGTCATTTGAAGGAATTCCTGTAAATGTTACATTGATATTTTCTGCAAATCAAGCTTTGCTTGCAGCAAAATCTGGTGCAAAATATGTTAGTCCATTTATTGGAAGATTAGATGATGTTGGACAAAATGGGATGGAACTAATTAAAGAAATTAAAGAAATTTTTGATCATTATGACTATATAAAAACACAAATTCTTGTTGCAAGTGTACGTCATCCTTTACATGTAATTGATGCTGCAAAAATTGGTGCAGATGTTGTTACATTACCTCCTGCAGTTTTGGATAAAATGTTACAGCATCCTTTGACAAAAATTGGTTTAGAAAATTTCCTTGCTGATTGGGACAAACTAAAGTCTGGAAATCCTGATATCGAAATATAGACCAACTTCTCTAAATGAAATTAGAAAAATTAAAAATTGAGGCTTACTATTGTGATCCTTTGTTCCTGCTTCTTCTTGAACCAGTTCCTCTACCTGTAACTCTAGTCATTCCTTCTGTAGAAGGCCTATCTTTTGGATCAGGCATATCTCCTAGTTTTCTTGAACCAGTTCCTCTACCTGTGTGAACCATTTTTCCTGCTGCTGCTTTTTTTCTTGCTTCTTGGATCTTTCTAAATTCATCTCCAGACCATTTGGAAGCATCTTCATCCACTTCGATAGTTCCTGTGCCTCTACCTGTTCGTATTCTGATTTTGCCCATAAATACGGTTGAATTATCTTGTATTTATCTAATCTCATTTTTTATGAGATCTGAATTTTTAATTTTAACTATTAATCCAACCTAATTTCTTGAAATATGCAAACATCATGATTGCAGGAATTGCAGATGCAAAAATAACAATAATGAACGTTGTAAATGGTCCCAAGATCAAAACATCGCTTCCAATACCGCCTGGCAAATCAACATTCATGCCATAAAATGTCCCGATTACTGTAGATGGAATTGCCAATGTGAAAATTATTGTTAAAACTGCAAGAACTTTGTTTGTTTTTTCAGTGCTTAACACAAAGTCTGTATCTTTGTAAATTTCCATAGTTTCCCTTGATTCTTCTAATGTTTCAATAACCTTGTCGATGTGATCAATTACATCGTCATAATACAAAGTAATTTCATCATCATCGCTTCCTGAAAATCTTTTAACATTTTTTGCTATTTCTAATACAAACTTTTTCAACGGATTGGCTATTCTTCTTAATCTGTTGATTTCTCTTCTGAGTAATGCAATACTCCTTGCTACCGGTTTTGTCTCATCAAAAACTCTATCTTCGATCTCATCAAGATTTGCAATAATCTTTCTTGATGTGTGTAACAGATCATCTACTAACACGTCCAAGATTTCATGAAGTAGCATTCCTGATGATCTTCCTAACAGCATATCCTTTCTTTGTTGATCCGAATTTGATTTACAAATCTCTACTAACTCTACTAATGGTTTAAGATCTCCTTGGTGAACAGTAACCAGAAAGTCTTTTCCCACAAATATTGATAATTGACTATTTTTTGACGTTGCTATTTTTTGTGCCAGTGGTGGAAAATGGAGAATTACAAAAAAGTGGTCATCATAACTATCTAATTTTGGAAGCTCAAACTTGGTCATACAGTCTTCAATGTTTAATTCATTGAAATCATATTTTTCTGCTAATTTTTCAACATCATCTCTATCAGGATTTTGTAAATCAATCCACACAAATTTTTCACCTTGAATGGTCTCTATCTTGCTTTCAATAGATGTCTCCGTTGTTTTTCTGCTGGAACGTAACCTATTTGTGATGAATCCTTTCTTCATGTCGAAAAATACCCTTACACAACAAATTTAAAGCGATCGCTATATCATGCTGAATCAATTCCGTTATTGGATTGAGGCTAGTATAATCTGATTAAATTATTTATTTTACCCATGGGAGAAAATAGTTAGTACCTACCCATACTAGCCCTATAGAAATTGCCATTGCAATCCACCATTTTCGCATACATAGATTCTAAACTAGTCAATAATAAATCTACAGCCCAATTTTCAACAAAATCTTAAAGATTATTACTGGATAAACAAATTTCTTTTTTTGTGGCCTTCGTAGTACAGTGGTTAGTATAGAGGATTGTGGATCCTCGGACAGGAGTTCGATTCCCCTCGAGGGCCCCTTACAAATTACTTTTTGTTGCAGTATCAAAAAGAGGTGTAAACGTAATTGAGGTTAAAAATTGGAGTACAATAACCCCTATGGTTTTTCACCTCATGAACAAGTAGATAAAGCTGGCCGTGTATTCTGGATTAGATTAAAATCTTCTTGGTTTAGACCAAAAGATCCGCCTATCACTAGTGTGTTGTTATCTCTTCAAGGAACTATTCCATATAACAAAAAATATGGATATGTTTCCGTGACGAATCTAAATAACATCAATTCATTTTTGCAAAACTAATCAGAAAAGTTTTCTGAAAAAGAAGTTGAAAGATTAATTGGAAGGATTAAAAGAGATGTAACAAAATAAGAACTCTTATTTCTATTCCAATTGAACATATAGATCAAGGTGTAATTTCTTATCTATATTTTTCCAACATACTGAATTTAATTGCAAAATTACTGCATGAAAGAAATCCTTGAGAACATTCTGATGAAATTCTGATTGTGTTGTATTATTATGCATTAGAAGAATTTGGAAAGGCTCTATATCTAATTCGATTAAAGGATGAATTTAACGAGGATTTTGTTGAAGCATTTCTCTATGATCATAATATCAAAATCAAAGAAGATCTGAAGCATAATCCTGATTTGTTACTTAGAAAATTACAGATTAAAAGAGAATGGGAAGATCCTAATGCAGAAATGTTTCGTAGTCGAGTTACCTATGAATTATCTGATGATGCAATAATTGATGGATTCTTTGAACGTAGCTTATGGTTAGTTGATTATGATATTGAAAACAGCAGTGGAAATCTAAGTTTGACATTCATGATTCTGATGAAATTTCAAAGAAGATGGAATTACTACACAGTGAAGTGACAAAACTACAAGAACAATATAGAAAATCTCCTTGACTATCACTAAAGTGGTTCAAATCAGAACGATTTGAACTTCGAAGAGTATTGAACTAAAATCACAAGTCCCTTTGATGGACCAATAATGGCTCAACCTATCGATGCAAAACAAAAAATCATAAAGATTATTTGGATTAATACTCTTGTGTTGATCCTTGAATCCTAAAACCAAAATTTCTCTTATTGTAATATCTCAAATCTCGTTAATTATTGGTAGTTTTCTTACTGTTGCAATTCTGGAATCTCAGATTAGCTTGGTTGGAAACTCTGTTAATATTGCTGGCAAAAATAGGTTATTGACTAGCCAATTTTTAAATGAATTAAAAGATTTTACATATGTTAAAAATTCCAATGCAATGCCTGAAGTAAAACTAAACGAGCTTGAAGAAAATATTCTTCTGCTAAAAAATGGTGGATTTGACAATGATTTGAAAATTCAAAAACTAGATGAAAAATTCATGAACGAATGGAATGTTGTTTATCAACACTATGGTATATTGAAATCAAATTATGAAAAATTTACAGAAAATTATGATGGCATTGTATCTACAAGTGATATGTCTGAAATTGAAAACCATGCTTCTTTTCTAATATATTCTTCAAATGTTTTAGTAGAAAAGATTGGAATTGGCATTAATCAAACTAGTCAAAATATGATACTTTTACAAATAATTCTTTTAGAATCTAATGTTGGTGTTCACATTGTATTATTATTAATAATCTTTAGAATCTTCAAAACAATGTTTGAACAAAATTTAAGACTTGAAAAATTAGCTATAATTGGTGAACTTTCTTCACGATTAGCTCATGACATGAGAAACCCTTTGTCCAACATCACTATGAGCACACAATTACTAAAATCAAAGACTAGTGATGAAGATACTGTTAAAAAATTACACATTATTGAAAAAGGAATTGCAAGACTCTCTCATCAAATTAATGATGTAATGGATTTTGTAAGAACTAAAGAACCTGAATTGAAATTATGGGATCTAAATTCTATTCTTAATGATTGTTTTAATCGGTTTAAATTCCCTGACTCTGTCAAAGTGATCTTACCTGAGAAATCTACGTTAATCAGGTGTGATAAATCCCAGTTTGAAATACTTTTTATTAATTTGATTTCGAACGCTTTAGACGCAATCCAAAATAAAGGCTCAATTGAAATCAGTGTAAAGGTTAATCCTAATGAAACAATAATTCAAGTTATGGATACTGGTACTGGCATTCCTGAAAAAAAAATAAAAACTATTTTTGAGCCGTTGATAACCTTCAAGGAAAATGGTACGGGATTAGGCTTGGCTAGTTGTAAAAATATTGTTGAAAATCATAGAGGTACTATAACTGCAAAAAATAATCCTACAACATTTATCATAACTCTCCCAAATCACTAATAGAAATGCTAAACCCTTCAAATCCTCTTGAACCTAATTTTATTCTCTAAAATTAGTCCTGATCTAATTCAATAAGGATCTTTTGAGTACTATTTTAGTGGACAAAAAGATGGGTAACTAGCTGATCTTTCTGAATCTTAATTTGACTCCCAAAATGGCAGTGATGTCCATAAATTTGAATCTGAAAAATCATTAACTCTGATCGAATGAAAATTTAACCAAAAATTTTAATTCATTTTTGTTCTATCTCTAATTCCATGTTAGGATTATGTGGGAAATACTATTCCTCTGGTCTTTCTCTAGTGTTAGATGAAACTACAGAGGCAATATGTGGTAAATGTAAAAACTAGAACTAATTTGATAAGTCACCTCAAGGGCCCTTGCAAACCCCCTTGTCCCTTTTGATAGACCCACGTATTCTCCAAAAATGATTCAAGCCTCTATTGGCATTCATTTACTAAATCCAGTTAGGCGGAATCATTAATACCAATAAAATAATACCTCTACAGGTAAGATAAGTTTGAGAAAAATTGAAATTATTTGCTATGATCAACAAAGTCAAAGTGTAGAATTTACTTTTAAAAAATTCAAGATTCCATTTCACGTTGAATTAACCATGGCAGAAAATGAAAGGCTTTTGCGTTATACTGGAATATGTCCTGATCTCTTGGCCGATTCACTAACAAACGAATTAAACAAAATTATTGATACTCGAAGAAAAGAGTTGTATGTTACTAGTTTATCTATTGAGGCCACACTATCTGATTATCTTTCAAACTATGCAAAAGAACTTGAAACGAAGCAGCTCAAAGTGAAAAAGAAAAAATTAATTGAAGAATACGAATCTCTGATAGAACCTAATGTAAAATTCAACAAGAACCTTCTTTTTATGATAGTTATTGCTGCAGGAGTTGCAGTAGCTGGACTTTTTGCAAACAATGCTTCATTGGTTATTGGTGCAATGTTGATATCCCCATTACTTGGACCGATTTCTGCTTTTTCATTTAACACTGCGGTAGGCAAAACTGACAAAATGCTCAAAGCACTAGTTTCAGGATCAATTTTACTTGTTTCAGTTATTGCAACTGGTGCTATTTTAACAGGAATTACAGTCCAATTCGTAGATTTGCCATTGACTGATGAAATATTATCTAGAACAATTGTTTCTCCTGTGTTTTTAGCGGTAGCTATAGCACTTGGATTGGCAGGAGGTATTGCAATGTCTACAAATATTCCTGGAATTTTAGTAGGTGTGGCGATAGCAGCAGCTTTGGTTCCTCCTGCTGCAGTTGCAGGAATCGGGATTGCATTATGGGATTTTGAAATATTTTCTAGTGCATTGACTCTAACTGCTGCAAACATCATAGGGCTAGTTTTGGGAATGATGGTTGTTTTCTTTATAGGCGGTGTTACTCCTAGAAAGTTTTACGAAAAAGAAAAAGCTCAACAACACATGGTAATCACAATAAGCATTTTCATTGGATTAAGCATATTTTTAGGATTTTTGTCATTAAAACCATAACCAAAATAAAATCCATCATGATTAGAAATTTCTAGTATTCACTAATCCTTTTTCACAACTAATTCATCAAATCTTTTTATCTACAAAATACATTTACAATATGGTTAGAGTTGATGAATGTTTTCAATGTGGTGCAAAAGAAAAAGATATCAAACTGATCTTTAAATCTAATCAACCAGTATTATGTGAAAATTGCTACAAAAAACTAAGTTAGATCTATTCATAACTATTTTAATTAATTGCCTAACTACCTATGTAAAGAAAAATAATTAAAAGTAATCTGCCCACCCTCTTTGCATCATTATGGTAGCAGTAGATTCACTTAGACAAACTGCCTTTCCATTTGATGTCTTAATTAGTAATTCCAATTCTTCATTACAGATTACATCGCTTGCATTGATTCCTGTTCTCATCTGTTTTAGAGGAGGCTGTATCTCTTGTTGTATTATTCCGTATTCAAATTTTAAAAATAAACTTTTTGCACTCTCACCAGTAATTTTCACTTGGTATTCGCCAAATTCCCGTAATACTTCAGTTGTAGTGACAGTTTCAGAAAATTTTGGAGAATCTACCAATGGAACAACTTTATGATAAATAGTCACTCCTTCTGGAGAAATTATATCCAGTGTAATCTCGTATAACTGAACAGGATTTTGTATTATTCCTGAAATTATAATTTCATCCTCCTTTTCATAGAATTTTTTATCCAAAATTCCATTTACTTGATTGACTAGAATGTGTTCTTTTGGATCAGCCTTTCCAATAACCTCGGTCCCTACAATTTTTACTTGTTGAACATGGTCTCCTAAGGTCATGCTAAGAACTGTTTTATCCTCACTTTTTGTCGTTTCATAATTCATTGTTTGTTTGTCGTTAATCCAAACAGCTTGAGGATTTTTGATTAATGTCTCAGGTAAATATGCTACAAATTTGTCATTGTTAATTTTTCCTACAAAATTAAAGGTGAGGCTTTTTCTAACAGTATCGACATCAATACTGACCAAATTTCTCTCCGCCTTGTATGCAACATCAACAGGATATTTTGAAACATTAGAACCCACATTATGAAATACTTCAAATCCTGCATCGAGTTCAATAACATTGATTATTCCAATCATCCAAGGATGTATTTTGCAAAAATATTTTATTTCACCAAGATTTTTTTCATCAAACATTACAGCATATCTGCTTCCAGGACCCATGTATCCACTATCAAAAATTCCTGTAAGACCTAAATCTAAACTTCCAGAAGTAACAGTATGATTATCAGTATCTACATTTCCCCATTCAACTTTGTCTCCAGGCCTTATTGAAATTTCAGTAGGCAAATAATGTGCAGGGGCATTAGGATCAGATGAACCTGCAGGAATCTGAATTTTCCATGTTTCGCCATAAATTGGGACAATTGTAATTGTAAAAAAGACTAGAATGGAAAGAAATAGTATTTTTGAATTCATTTGTTAGAATTATTATTTTTAGTATATTAGACAGAATGATGATTTCCAAAAATGAGAAGATTAAACTTCTGAGAGAATTTTCTTTTTTTATTTGATTCCATCTGCCAAACCTACAGTGAATGCCAAAAAAGCATATCCTCTACCGCCTTCTTCAAATAGTGCTTTGATCTTCTTTATTGGATCATTGAAAAGAAATTCTCCGAATTTTCCAATGATGTCCATTTCTTCTTTTACAGGTTTCTATCTCCTGACCGAAAATTGAATTGATTGGAAAATATGATAAAATGATGATCATTACAATGGCAAATCTCACTGATGACATGAAAACATACAAAATGTTCTAGAATAAAAATTTCCCAAACTTTGATTTGCTCCAATTAGCATATGTGCCTATTTTCATCTCAAAATGATTCTAGACTAAGTCAAATAAATAATTAAATCCAATTCAATTTGACTCCGTGAAATTCATTTTTGATAATTAACAAGTATGTAAATATGTAAAATTATACAAATATTACCATGAGTGGAAATGATAATCATTCTCTAGATTCTGATGAATTGTGTTCTTTACTTGAAAAAAAAGAACCGATGTTATTGTTTGATCTTAGATTGTTAGAATCCTACAAATCTGGACATATTGATGGCTCAGTTCATGCTGTCTGTGATGCTAAAGCAAAAGAAACCATAATGCCTCGAATTCCACAGAATGTCAAAACTGTTCTTGTGGATGATGATGGTACAATGGCATCAGAAATTTCTACAATGATGCGCTCTTTTGGATTAGATGCACATTATCTAAAGGGAGGAATGAAAGAATGGAATAAAGAAACTGTTCAGGGTAGTCCTTCTACTACCATTCATCCTGATGATTTATGGGAAAAAATATCTGATGACAATCTGTTCCTACTTGATGTTAGAAACAAGGATGAATTTTCTGATTTTCAAATTCCAGGCAGTGTAAATATTTCACTTCCAGATGTGTTTTCTTCTGAAAACCTCTCAAAGATTCCAAAAGACAAGGAAATAATCACTATCTGTCCTCATGGAAACAGAGCAATGGTTGCAACATTTGCTCTTGCAAGAAATGGCATCCAATCACATGTTCTTGAAGGAGGACTTGCTGGATGGAGCCAAGTGTTAAACGTCGTGAAAGTATCTGATAATCCAACTATTATTCAGATTGAAAAGGTCGGTAAAGGTTGTCTTTCCCATATGGTGATCTCAGAAGGACAGGCAATTGTAATTGATCCTCTTTTTCCTGCAAAAAAATATGAAGATATTGCCAAAAAAGAAGATGCAAAGATTGTCAAAATCTTAGATACACATCAACATGCAGATCATATATCATCTGCACAAAAGCTTGCAGAATTGTCAGGCGGTTCAATGTATGAAAGTGGACATGAAGAATGGGAGAGATCTGCAAATCTACTAAAAGACGGAGATGAAATATCCTTTGGCAAATCAAAACTTCAAGTAATTCATACTCCTGGACATACTCCTGGTAGCTTGTGTTATTTGATTGATCAAAAGTATGTGTTTACAGGAGATATTTTATTCATTGAAAGTATTGGAAGACCAGACCTTCGCGATAAAGCAGAAGAGTTTGCACGTCACCTGTATGATTCCTTACATAATAAATTGCTAAAACTTCATTCAGAAACCCTAGTTTTTCCTACTCATCATGGAATGACAGTAGTTCCTGAAAACAATGCATATTTTACAACTATTGAAAAGGCAAAACAACATGACATACTAAAATTATCAAAAGAAGAATTTGTAAAACGTGTAGTCCATATTACTGTTCCAAGACCGATGAATTATCAGAAAATTATTCAGATAAACAAAGGCACCATTCCTTTAATTCCTATTGATATTCCTGATTTGGAGATTGGTCCAAACAGATGTAGTATTGCTGGAACTTAGAATCTAATTTTATCACTAGATAAAACTCGATAAACAATATTAGCCACAAACATGCCTAAAATGAGATGAACTTTAACTTGACAAGCAAATCAAAGATTTTATAATTTTAAAAAATTCCAAACTTGCTTGACTCCATCTCTTCTTTAATAGCTAACTTGAATCTGGGTGATTTAGGTTCTACATTTTTTGTCAACCATGACAGAAATTTCTTATCTGTGCCTTTTCCTTTCAATTTTTCAAAATCCCCTCCCATCATCTCTGCCAATTTCTCAATCAGGGATTTGTTTACGCTTAATACAAAAAAATGCCAACCAAAAGCAAATTCTGAATCTGTCATCACAAAGTCTTCTCTACCGTGGACCATTTCTTCTAATAGTGTTAATTGGTGAGTTAACACTTTACTGGTTTTATCATAATCTACAGCGGAAACATTGATGTTTAATCGACTTTCCATATTCTGTTTACATAAAAACAAAATAAAAGGATTGCACAAGTTATTCTTCTAGTAAATATTCAAAATCTATATCAAAATGCATCTTCATTATATTGATGTATGTTTTAATAGATTCTGGAATCTCTTCTCCACATACGACCCCTAATTTCTTTGCATTAATCCAAATCACTAACGTTTGTATGATTGTTAAAAATCTATCATTTTTAATTTCAGGTGATCCAATTGCTTTGGTATATCTTTCTGCAAATTCCCATGCTGTTACAAAATCAACACATTTTACACCAAAAATTGCTAGTATCTGTTCTTGCATATTTTGTGCTTTTTTGAATGGAACTTTATTCAGAATATATGGAAAATCTACTTTATCTGGAAGACAATCTGGAAGAGGTCCCCAAATTGTAATTATCTTTGTTTCGGGTTTTAATTTTTCAAATTTTTCTACCATTTTGGCAATTACAGTCTCATCTGTAAACCAAAATAAGATAACTGACGCATCTGAAATATCTGATTCTTCTATATTTTGACAAACTAATCTTGCATAAATTTTTTTCTCTTCTAAAATTTTCTTTGCATTTTCTATTTTTTTTGAGTTAATATCAATTCCAATTGCATTTTTTACTCCAAATTCATTTACAGCTATTTCAATTCCTTTTTCATCACTGCATCCTAAATGATAAAAGGTGTCTTCTTTATCCAACCCCACAAATTTGAAAATCTCCCTAAATGATTTTTCAGGCAATTGTACATCTTCACCATTAAGTAAATTGTCTGGAAGTGTTTCTAAATATTCTTCAATTTTCATTATCAGTAATACTGTAAACGAGAATTTATTCTCTTATACTTTCTAATTTTGAAACTGCTTGCCATAATTGCGTTCTAACGTATGAAGGCATGTTTGGGTCTTGTGTGACATCATCTAGTAAACTGATTGTGTTTGCTGCTCTTACTGATAATGAATATTCTGGATTGTTAAGATCTGCAATCAAGTCTGTAATTGACTTTTTAATTGTCTTTGGAGTTGAATTGCTTGCAGTGATCTGTTCTAACGTTTCAATTGCTTCCTTCATTGATTTTTTATTTTGAGCATCATCAGCCATTTTTTACACATTTTCTTAAAAATTAGAGGTATATAGTTACATCTCTAGAAAGACATTGTCTGATTCGACAACAACGTTGTATGATGTTAAATCTCTAATTTTTGTTGGGAATTTAACTAATTTTCCAGTTTTACAATCAAATTCTGCTGCATGCCATCCGCAAGTAATAGTACACCCATCTAATTTCCCTTCGGATAAACTTGAACCTGAATGCGTACATGAATCATCTGTAGCATAATAATTTCCATTGATGTTTGTAACTAGGATGTCTCTGCCATCAATTGATACTTTGATCATTTTTCCTGGTGATATATCTGAAGTTTTACCAGCTATAATTTTTCCCATTGAATTTTTATCTAATCATTCTTAATAATTTTTTGGATATGGTAGGGATAACAATTAGAGATGCTACTATTCTGGATAAAATTCCAGTTTTGAAATTCTGCAAAAATACTTTTTCTTGGGGTGATTATATTGAGTATGTTTGGGATTATTGGTTATCTGAAGGGGATTTGTTTTTAGCTCAAAAACATTATCCAATTGGAATGTGTCATGCAAGTTATTCTAAAGATCAAATTTGGATTGAGGGAATTAGAATAGATCCTAAATTCCGTCGTCAGAACATTGCATCTCAATTAGTCAAACATGCTGAAATGATTGGAAGGAAAAAAAACCTCCCTTTTTCTTTCATGCTAATAAACACTGAAAATGTCGAATCTTTATCTATGGCATATTCTCTAAATTATGATGTTTTCCAAACTTGGAATTTCTATTCTTTGGAACCTAAAATTAATTTGAATCATAATGTTACGTTTGTAAAATCCCTTGACGCTGAACTTTATTCTCATTATGTCAAATCATGGAGGTGGCTTTCAATTGATAATGATCTATTGACATCTTTTTATGAAAAAAACTCTATAGTAAAATCTGATGTAAATGATAAAAATTCTATTGCATTCCTCACTGATTCAGAACATTTTGCTAACACATTGATCGTTACGTTGTTTTTAAATTCAAATGATTCTGCGCTGGAAATTATCTCATTTTTACAAAATTTTGGTATTGAAAAAAACTATGAGCGAATTCAAATTTTGACTAGAGATAAATTGCCAAATTTTGATTCATTAGAATACAAAATCTCATTTCATTTAATGAAAAAAACTTTAGTTTGATTTTACAATTTTTATTGTATTGTTTAAAATTCCTAAACTCTCAATTTCCATCTCCACTTTATCTCCATCTTTTAAAAATACTGCATTTGGTTTATTCAGCATTACTCCTGCAGGAGTTCCTGTGGAAATAATGTCTCCTTTTTCCAATGTCATCACTTTGGAAATTTTTGAAACAATTTCTGGAATTTTAATGAACATATTACTTGATGAAGAATTTTGTCTTAATTCACCATTAATTTTTGTAGTCATTTTGAGATTTTGAGGATCTTGGATTTCATCCTTAGTTGTTATCCATGGCCCACACGGTGCAAAAGAATCAAAACTTTTTCCTCTTGTGAACTGTTTATCTTTGAATTGAATATCTCTTGCAGAAACATCATTGAATACCATGTAACCAAATATCATATCGGATGCATCTTGAACACTGACATTTTTGCAATTCTCTCCTATAATCAAGGCTAATTCTATCTCATAATCTAGTTGTGTGACAAAATCTGGGCATATGATGTCTGATTTTGTACTGTTTAATGCCGTACGTGGTTTGATTACGATGGCTGGATCCTCAGGTGCTTGTAATCCTTGTTCTTTTGCATGGTCTACATAGTTAAATGCCAAACAAATAATCTTGTTAGGATTTGGAATCGGGGCCAACAATTTGTATTTTGAAAGATCTTCTCCATATGGTAAATCGTCAATTTTATTTTTTATTTCATCATACCATCCATCAAAAAGAAAATCTTTTACATTTTGAGGGATTGGCACTCCTGTCAAATAAGTAATCTCATCTTTAGTTGATACTTTATTTCCTTTGACAAAACCATATGTTTCATTATTTCCATACGATAATCGTGCTATCTTCATTCTTGATCACTTGTGTGTAAAAATTGATTGATTTTGTGAATCTTTTCTACAATATCCAAATCTAACAAACTGAATTTCTTCTCCTTCTTTTAATTGTAGATAATGAGGTTCTGTATAAACATCCAATTCTTCTAAACTATCTTCATTAAATTCTTCCCCGCTGAACAAAGTTTTTGGAATTACCATCTTAATTTCATGTGCAGTTTTTTGAGGAACCCATTGTATTTTTAGAATGTTATCTGTTTCACCATTTTCTATAAATTCTCCTTCTAATTCGATTCCTGATTTTGTTATTGACACATTACCCAAACCTAAAAGACGGATTTGTGTTCCTTCTTTGATACTTTGTGCATCTTCTCCCGAAATGTAAAAATTCTCATCAATCTCAATTTTTCTTTTTCCCATATCATTAACTGGATGATTAGGAATTTCTATTGATGATATTGGTAAATTTCTTACTGTTAGTTTTTTGGCATTGCTTACCATGAATAGCCTAATACTACTTGCATCTACAAATTTTCTGTTAAATGCTTCCAGTGCATCAAATGGTGCTAGTGTGTTTGCTTTGGTTAATCCCAAAGACATTATGAATTTCCTTATTGCTTCAGGTTTAATTCCTCTTCTTCGTAATGCCTCCAAAGTTGGCAATCTTGGGTCATCATACCATGAAACCTTGCCTTCTTCAATCAAAGGTTTGATTATTCGTTTTGAAATTGGCATTCCTTTGAATTCTAGCCTTGAGAAAAATCCCTGGAATGGCTTTCTCATGTGTAATGCATCTAAAATTGCATCAATTAGCTCTTTTCTTAATTCAAATTCTTTTGAACGAAATGCATGTGTAACTCCATCCATGCTATCTTCTATGGCAACAGCCATATCGTAGCTTGGCCAAATTCTATATTTTTCTCCTAATGTGTAGTGTTTTCCTTCAATGATTCTAAATAATACTGGATCCCTCATAACTGCATTGTCTGCTTTCATATCTCCACGAAATCTCACGATGGCATCTCCTGGTTTAAATTTCTCACTCATTTTTCCCCAATTTTTATAATTTTTTTCAATATTTTCTATACTGCATTTGCAAGATTTTCTTTCTCTTCTATTTTTGCTAATGTCTTCTCTTTTGCATGTACAAACGTAAGCTTTACCTGAATTGATCAATTCAATTCCTTTCTCATAAAATATTTCCATATCATCTGATGTATTTTTTACTGTATCAAATTCAATTCCTAACCACTCTAATCCCACTTTGATGGCTGCATGATATTCCATTCTTTCTGCTTCGGGATTCGTATCGTCCATTCTTAGAATGAATTTTCCACCATACATCTTAGCATATTCTGAATTGATGATGGCTGCCTTTGCATGACCAATGTGGGGATATCCATTAGGTTCAGGTGGAAATCTTGTAATTACTTTTCCATGTATTGCATTTTTTAGTTCTGGAAGTCCTTCTCGCTCTTCAATTTTTTCTTTGGGAATTAAAATCTCTGGAAATTTTTCTTTAATTTCTTTTTCTTGTTCGTCTAATGACATCTGATTAACAGATGAAACGATTTCAGAGATTTCTGGAGATATCTCTTTTACTTTAGTTCTGAGTTCTGCTTTTGTCCCAAGAATTTTTCCTATAATTATTTTGTCTCTGGTTTCTCCTTCATGCTCAAAAGCATTTTGAAGAGCCATTTTCCGAATTTCTTTTCTTAGTTCTTCATCCATGTTGATTTTTACCTATATTACACCTATACGCTTCTTTTAACTACAAAATCTAATAATGAAATTAGTTCCGTTTTAGCAGAACCTGAATATCCAGCTAGTGATTTTTCAGCTTTTTGAGCGTATTTTAGAGCCTGCCCTCTGACATTTTCTTCAATTCCTAAGGATCTTATGACTTCTACAGCCTTGTTGAGATCCATTCTTGAAACTTTTGAATTTCCAAATACTTTCAAAATGATTTTTTTGTCATTACCTTTTGCTAATTTTATTGCCATTAAAATTGGAAGTGATTTTTTACCCTCTCTTAGATCATTACCTACTGGCTTTTTTGTAATTTTAGGATCTCCCATCACTCCTATGAGATCATCTGTAATTTGAAATGCAATGCCTAGATTTCTTCCAAATGATGAAAGATTTGAAATGTCTTTTGGTTTGTTTGTTGCACATATTGCCCCCATTGCACATGACACATCAAATAGTGCAGCTGTTTTTTTCCCTATCATTGTAACATATTCTGCTTGTGATGGAATTTTTCTCTCTTCTGACATTTTCACATCAAGCAATTGTCCTTCACAAATATCTACACAAGCTTTTGAAAGTCTAGAAACGAGTTGCGTTGTTGCACTAGATGATAATTTTGAATCTGTGATCACCTGAAATGCTTTTGAAAATAATACATCTCCTGCAAGAATTGCAATCGGCATTCCAAATTTCTTATGAACTGTTGGAACTCCATGACGCATCTCGTCATTATCCATTATGTCATCATGAACTAATGAAAAGTTATGTACCATTTCCACTGCACTTGCAGCTGGCATTGCATTGGAGACTTTGCCTTTTAAAATTTGACAGCTTTTAATTACCATATATGGTCGAAGTCTTTTCCCCCCATTTACAATTAGATGTCCAGCTGCATCATAGAGTTTCTTTGGATTTCCTTTTAATTTTGAATTTAAATACTTGTTTACTATTTTTGCATTCTGTTCAATTTGTTTAGTTTTTTTCATTTACTAATCTCCATTTGTCATCTGGTAGATGAATTTTAATTGCTTTTTGTAATTCATCATGAATTTCCCTGCTCATCCATGTGGATAAGACATTTGCATGCTTCTCAAGCATAGATTTGTTGGATTTTTCTAATAATTCTAACGCAATGAGCATCCATGGACAATAAATTTCTGGATTTGTCTTTAATTCAACAAGTAATTCTTTTGATGAAATCCACTTTATTTCGTCAATTTCTCCTTCAATTTCTTTTAGTTCTGTGGATTTATCAATAACTCCAATCAATGTCCCACAAATCTCATTTTCAGAACCAACTTTCTTGTATGGAACATGATACTCAAATTTGTGCAGATAATCAAGAGTGCTATTAATCCCTAATTCTTCTGGCATTCTTCTTTCTCCTGAAGAAACATATGTTTCTGATTCTCTTGGATGGCTTGCAAAAGTTCCATCCCAATCATTTGGCCATAACATTTTCTCTTTAGCTCTTCTAGTAAGAACTAATCTTCCTTCTTTATCAAACAATAGTGCTGTAAATGCTCTATGTAATTTTCCATTAGGTAAATGACATTTTACTTTTTCTTCAGTTCCAATTGGATTGTCATTTTCATCTACTAAAATTACAAATTCATCCGACATTTCTTTTACCTCTAAACAATGTTCCTTCAAATGTCCTATTTTTAACCGCTTTCACAATCCTTTCAGGTTTGTTTCCGTTAACAAAGAATACATCTAGCCCTGTTTTAGCAATCTTTGATGCTTCTTCTACTTTTCTTGTCATTCCACCTGTGACATCCATCTTGTTCTCTGAAATTGTTGGCTGTTCTCCTTTTAATTCATAAATCAATTTTTTTGATTTTAAATCTGCATACAATCCATCTTCATTTAATGCAAAAATACAAAGTTTAGGTTTTAGTATTTTTGCTAGATGGGTCATAATTTTGTCTCCTGATAGAATGTATGTTTTTTTCTGACCATACCATAATGCATCTCCATATGTAACTGGAATCAAGCCTGATTTTGCAATCTTTTCTATTTCTTTAATTTTTTTAATTATGGGTTTATTTCCAGACATAAAATCTGTTGGTGGAAGACAATATGGATTTAGTTTATTTTTTAGCATTGAATCTAAAATTATTTTATTTAATTCAATCATTGAATTTTTAACAATGGCTACACCTCTTAGATCATATTTTTTCTCTTTTGTATGCATATCGTATTTTACGGACCAATAATGTCCATAGGATCCTCCTCCATGAATAATAATTATTGGCTGATTAATTTTTCTTAAACTTTTAGATAGATTATCAATAGTTTTTTTTCTTGCTAATAGGGGTTTTTCTTTGTTTGTGATGATTGAACCTCCTAATTTTATTAGAATCATGCTGTTCAAATTTATCTGATCAATTAAAAAGTATCCAGACCCTTAAAATCAATTTTCACGGAAAAACAATCATAATTCTCATTTTTGAATTGATTCATCGTTTGTTCAAGATTTGATTCATTTGTTAGTGCAAAGATGCATCCTCCTCCACCTGCTCCTGTAATTTTTGCACCAAATGATTTGTCTTGCCCTATCTTGATCATCATTCGCAATTTTTCATTTGAAACCCCTATTGTCTCAAGATATTCTTGATTTTCGTTTATTCTTTGACCTATCTCCACGATGTTGTTATTTTTTAATAATTCTAAAATATCTTCAATCAATTTTGATTCTTTATCACACAAAGTAGAGAATTTTTCTTCATTTTTCTCCTTAAACTGTTTTACATTTTCTACTATCAATTTAGTCGAATGTTCTATTTTGGAATTGGCGATAACAAGATGGAAATTAGGCTCAGATCCTATTTTATTGAATCCATTCTTTTTATCATATTCCATAATTCCTCCATATGTACAGACAGTGCAATCTGCACCCGATGTGTTTTCGAAAATTGTTTTTTCAGCTTCTATTGCAAGTTCTAAAATTTCCTCTTTAGATGTTTTTTTGAATAATCTTGAAATTGCTGCAGCTCCTGCAACACAACATGCAGATGATGAACCCAGCCCAACTCCTAATGGAATATCTGATTCTACTTTGATTCTTATTCCTGTATTTTGATTTTTTATCAATTTGTTTGCCAAATAATAAAATGGTTTTAATGGAGAATCAATTTCTAAATTTTCTTTGTTGGGTTCTAATTCTAAATTACCGATGTTTGATTTAATGGAAATTTTATTTTCTTTAATTGTCTCTGCAGTAACTGTGATTCTTTTATTTATTGCACATAGAATTGCTTTAACGCCATATACTACAAAATGTTCTCCAAAGAGAATTACTTTTGCAGGTGATGAAGCTTTAGATTTCAATAGAGTATACTAAAATTTTGAAAAATTATTCGATTTCTTCTTCTGTGATCTTTGTTTCAAAATCATCAATTTCAGCTTTCATTGGCTCGTCTTCTTTTAATTCTCCCCTTTCGATTAAGACTTGACGAACTAATAACCAATAAACTGTTGCTAAGGCTTTTCTTCCTCTGTTGTTTGCTGGAATAATTACATCTAGATTTGATGTGATATTATCTGTATTTGCAATTCCGATAATTGGAATACCTGCATTTGTTGCTTCAATGATTGCCTGTTCATCCACTTGTGGATCTGAGACTAAAACTAATTTTGGTTCAATATAATATGGCAATGAAGGATTTGTTAAAGTTCCTGGCATGAATCTTCCCAATAATTCCTTTGAGCCTAAACTTTCACAGAATTTCTCAATTGGGGTTTCTGCATATTGTCTTCCTGAGCATACAATAAGATTTTCAGCACCTACTCTGTTGATGAATTTAGCAGCAGTTTGGATTTTCTCTAATGTAAGATCTAAATCAAGCATGTAGAGTCCCTCAGGGCTGGCTTTGGTGATAAATGATTTCATGAATTTTGTCTTTACTTGGGTACCTACTCTGATACCTGTAGCTAAAACCTTCTTTTTGATGTCTGTTGCTTCAGTTTGTTGACTCATGACGATTTTAAATCTCTACCATACCGCGTATTAAATCATGCTCTGATAGTCGTAATAATTCATTGAGTTTTGCTACTCTTTCGCCTCCAACAATGCCTACTTTTAGCATTTTTGACTTTGTAGCAAGACCAATATGTGATATTTGTGAATCTGTGGATTCTCCAGATCTATGTGAAGTGATTAATTTGATATTGTTTTGAGTTGCTTCATTAGCAAATTCTAGAGCGTCAAAAAGACTGCCTGCTTGATTTACTTTTAAAATTGCTGCATTACATGATTTCAATTCAATTGCTTTTTTTAGGATATTTTTGTTGGTGACAGTTAGATCATCTCCTGTAACCAATGTATTTGGAAATTTCTTTGTTAATTCTGACATGTCTTCAAATGCTTCTTCATGAACAGCATCTTCAGCATAAATTAATTTGAATTTTTCAATAATATCTGCTGCAAAATCTATTTGTTCCCCAGTAGAATTTTCAAATCCTGCTCTATCATAAACATATTTTTCTTTTTCCTCATTCCATTGTGTTGATGATGCAAAATCGACTCCTAAAGACACTTCTTTTCCTAAAGTAAATCCTAAGTTCTCACAAGCTTTTGCAGAAATTTCCAATGCTTTTTGATTTTCTAGTTTTGGTGCCCATCCTCCTTCATCTCCTCTCCCATTTGTAAAGTTATGATCTTCTTTTTCTAAAACACGACGAAGTTCTTTGTGTACTGATAGATTAGTATCAATTGCATCTTGGATATCTTTTGAACCTATTGCACAAATCAAAATTTCTTGAATATCTGGTGTGCCAGGACCTGCATGTGCTCCTCCTCCTAAAATATTTCCTAAAGGAAATGGAAATCTGAATGAAGATTCTGATGATAGTGTCTTGAATAATGGTTCTCCTGATGCTTTTGATGCTGATTCCATTGAAGCAATTGTAACTGCAAAAGCTAAAGCTCCTCCTATGACTGAATAATTAGTAGAATTGTCTAGACTTTTTAGAACATCATGAATTCCTTTTAGATCTGATGATTCTAATCCGATAAATTTTTGAGAATTTTCTTTTAAGATTCTAAGACTTTCTTCAGGCTTTCCCTCTGGGAAACTGACTGCTTCATATTTTCCTACACTTGCACCTGATGGTGCACATACTCTTCCTAAAAATTGCTTATCTGATTTGACATCCACTTCAATTGTTTTACTACCTCTACTGTTGTATAGAATACGTCCTTCGATTGAGGAAATTTTAGCCAATTTATTCTAACTCAGATTGGACTTCTTGTTTTCTTCTCTGAATTGCTTCGTAAAATGGAATTACTTGTTGTATTGTTTCTACAGTGGTCAAAAGCATTCTTCTGCAACAATATCTTTCAACACCTAAAGAATCAAGAGTTTTTGTAGGATCTTCCCCTGCTTTGATTTTATTTTGATAATCTTCAAATTTATCAGCAATTAATTTTCCACAAGTTAAACATCTGACCGGAATTAACACGAACGAAAAAGTAACCAAGGATTATAAAAACCATGCAAGAAAATTCCTTTGCGGACGTCGCCCAGCCTGGCCAAAGGCGCTAGCTTGAGGGGCTAGTCTCTCAGGAGTTCGTGGGTTCAAATCCCATCGTCCGCATCATGAATTTTAGATTATTTTTCTAATTTTTGTAAAATCCTGATTAATTCTGTTCTTCTTCTTTCTTCAGTTATTACCGATCTAACATCATCAACTAGAATTCTATTTACATCAGTTTTTCTTCTAGCTTCTTTTACAACTTTATCGTATATTGAAAAAGTGTAAAGTTGAAGATACAAATTCTCCATTACTTCAAAAATTCTTGTTGCCTCATCAATATTGTTCATTCTAATTTTATCAAACACTTGTCTTTTCAATTCTCCTACACAATCGAGTAATCCTAGAACATAGGATTCTGGCATCACTGATAATTTTTTATCCGATGGGATTTCTTTTTTTTCGACAATTGCAATTAAACAAGCTGCCTCTACAAATTCTTGTTCTGGAGTAATTAGGTATCTTTCCAATCCTCCTGTTGCTTTTTTCTTGTATTTTTTTAATAGTGTTTTTGCTTGTTTCAAGTTCTTTTTCCCCGTTACTAAATCTTCTTTGTGAACTGCAATGATTGATTTACTGCATAAGATGATTGCTTCTCTAGTATTTTTTAACAAAAATTCTCTGGCATCTTGTATATCGCCTAAATCTTTTGCAATTTTATTCAACGATGTTTTTACATTTTTTAATGTCATGCTTACATATGTTTTAAAACTAGGATAAAGTCGTTTGCCAAACTCTTAAGAATTTCATGAATTCTATTTACAAAATATGAATTTTAAGAATTATTGTCTATAGAATAAAAATAGCACATAAGATATGTAGGGATAATGTTGGCATTTAGTCTTGCATTGATTCCAATTATGCATAGCTGGTTTGTCATATCCAGAAGGGAAGGAATCATTTTAGTTATAGGCTACATCTACTAGTTCATTAACTGTGATGCCTGAAATTAATGATGGAATGCCACAATATGTTTTTCGTTCAACACCAATGGTTTTACCTGATAGAAGATCAAATCCTAATAATCGCACCTAAGTTTATCTAAACATATTATCAAACCATTCAATTTTAGTCACATTTTAGCCATAGTTCGAATTTTCAAAGCTCTTATTTTGGATATAATTTCATGAATAATATGGAAATCACTGTTGATCAAATGTATAATATTGAAAATAAAGGCCATGAAATGGGATTTTTAAAAAAATTCATGATGGAAAATGCTGGAGCTGCAGCAGTAAGACGATTGTTAGAAAAAATAGGAAACGTTGAATCTAAAAATATTCTAATTTTTGTGGGATTGGGAAACAATGGGGGCGACGGTTTGGTAATGGCAAGACACTTGGCAGGATATGGTGCTAAGGTAACAGTAATGCTTCTAGGCAGTCCTGATAAAATAAAAACTGAAGAAAGTAATTGGAATTGGTCACTTTTACAAAAAATGCCTTCTGTAAAATTAATGTCTGGAAATTATTTGGATTTTGATTTTAAACCTGATGTAATAATCGATGGGCTTCTTGGAACGGGAATTTCTGGTGAAATTAGAGAACCATACGCATCAGCAATAAAATACATTAACGAAACAGATTGTTTCAAATTTGCAATTGATGTTCCATCTGGTCTAAACCCACAAACTGGAGATACTGCAAATATTTTTACAAAGTGTGATATGACTGTAACATTTCACAAAATGAAGCAAGGAATTCCCAAAAGAAAAGATCTTACAGGTGAATTGTTTGCTGAAAAAATTGGAATTCCTCCTGAAGCCGAAGAGGGCATACTATGAAAGTTCATCAAATTCAAGTAGGAAATATGCAGAATTTCTCATATATTGTTGAGGATGAAGATACTGGCGAATCCATAATCATTGATCCTTCTTGGGATTTAATTGAACTAGAAATGATAATTAAAAAAAATAATTTGAAAATAAAATACATTGTTAACACTCATCATCATTTTGATCATACTTTAGGAAATGAAGCAATGATGGAGTCTACTAAAGCTCCAATTATTCAACATGAAAATTCAGAATTAAAACACGATATTACTGTCAAGGATGGAGATTTTATTGAATTTGGAAATTCAAAATTAAAAGTACTTCATACCCCTGGTCATTCTCAAGATAGTATTTGTCTTGTTGGTGATGGGAAAATTTTTTCAGGCGATACTCTTTTTGTTGGAAATTGTGGTCGAATTGATTTACCTGGAGGTTCTGCAAAAGATCTCTATCACAGTCTTTTTGATATTTTGTATAATTTGGATGAGAAATTAGTCATGTATTCTGGTCATAATTATGGTTCTTCTGAGATATCTACTCTTGGACAGGAAAAAATCACTAATCATGTAATGCAAAAAAGAACTGAACAACAGTTTCTTGATATGATGGGTTAGTGATCTTAATGGAAAATTTTGAACTGTTTGGAAACATAGAACAAGGAAAAAATTTTCTTGATTCTATAAAAAATGGGCAGTTTCTTTTCTCGTTTGTGATTTCATATACTGAAACTTGTGAAATTCCCGGAATCACTTTTGCAGGTGCTGATAAAGATTCAATACAGTTTACTCCTCCTGCAGATGCAGAATATCTTCATTATGGATATTGTAAAACAATTGATAAAATCCCTATGACTCCTGATGGAAAGCCTACTCCTGGATTGCTGACAAAAACTGCACTAGAATCTGCAAGTATTCCTCATTTTACCATTAATGCTGGTAGTAAAATTCCACCCCAGCTTCCCTTCTTTGATGCATCTATGACTTATGGTAAAAATATTTTAAATCAAGATGCTATGACTGATTCTCAAATATCTCATGCTGTAGACTATGGAAGAATTATTGGTAGAAGTATGGCTTCGCTTACTGATTGTTTAGTAATCGGTGAAAGTATTCCTGGTGGAACTACAACTGCGTTAGCCGTATTGAGGGCATTAGGTTATGACGCTAAAGTAAGTTCTAGTATTCCAAACAATCCTGTTGAATTAAAAAATCAAATAGTTTCTTCTGCACTAAAACGAGTAGATTCTGATCATCCGTATAGTATTGTAGCAAAGGTCGGTGATCCTATGATTCCTTTTGTAGCTGGAATGTTGAGTTCTGCATCCAGTGTATCAAATGTAATGTTAGCTGGTGGTACACAAATGGCAGCAGTTTTGGCATTTGCATCAAAAATTGGATTTAATCCTGAGAATACTGCAATAGGAACAACTACTTACATTACAGGTGATACCAGCGCAAATTTTACTAGTCTTGTAAAAGAAATTGCTGATATTCCTGCTATAGCTGTGAATCCTGGTTTGGAGAATTCACAATATTCTGGTTTGAAAGCATTTTCCCAAGGCTTTGCAAAAGAAGGAGTTGGAGCTGGAGGAAGTATAATTTCATCAATGATAAAAACTGGAAATGATTCTTCAAAATTCTTAACAATTGCAGAAAAAGAATATCGTCGATTATTTACTTCATTGTGACTGATTTTGCAAGATTTCTAGGATAATCAGGATCTGTATCTTTTTCAAGTGATGTATAGTATGATAATATCTGAATTGAAATGATTTCTGAAGTTGGGGTTATTTACTGATAATCTTATTTTTTCAGTTATTCTGTTGAAGTTTCATCTTTTGAGGTTTCAGCAGTAGTTTCAGTCGTTTTTTCTTCTACATCTTCTTCATCACTATCTGTTTCTTCTTCAGTGGTTACTTTTGTAGGATCTTCTTTCTTTGTTTTTTCTAGCATTTCTGGAATCTTTGATTCAGGGGCAAAATGAACACTACTCTCTTCATCAACTGTAACAGTATACGATGGGATGTTGACTTTTCTTTCACCAATCATGATATGACCATGAATCACTGCTTGTCTTGCTTGATATGGTGTTTTGAATCCTAGTTTCTTTGTAACGATTGTTTGTAATCTTCGTGAAAGTAAATCTGTTGCGTTTAGATTAAGTACGTCATCTAATGTTGCATCACTACTTACCAAACCTATTCTTGCAAGAGAGTTCATCAAGATTGGTTCTTTTTCTGCTCGTACTTCCTGTCTTAATGCAAGCAATGATCTAGCTTGATGTCTTACCCGTGATAATTCAGTGTGTGCTTTCCATAATTCTCTTTTAGTTCTTAATCCAAATGTTCCGAGAGTTTTCAACTCATCCATTTTTAATTCATAATTGAGAGGTCTTTTTGGTTTTCTCCATACTTTACGTGGATATTTTGGATCTCCCATTCATAACACCTATTCTTTTTTCTCCACTGCTGGTGCTGCAGCAGGTGTTCCATCTGGTCCTGCTGGTGCTGCAGCAGGTGCGCCTGCTCCACCTTTTTTAACTGGAGCTGCCATTCCGCCTTTGGCTACGCCAACTGCTCCGCCTTTTCTACCTGAGGTTCTTGTTCTTTGACCTCTGACTTTAAGACCACTTAGATGACGATAACCTCTCCAACTGGCAGTAATTCTTTCTCTCTCGATATCGTTTCTTAATGTAAATGGAATATCTGAAGTCAACAAATGCATGTCTTTACCGGTTTCAATGTCTTTTCTTCTGTTAAGGAACCATGATGGAAAATTGCTTGCAATTGGATCCGTAATTAACTTCTCAATTGCTTGAACATTTTCATCAGTAAGGTTTCCAATGTTAGAATTAGGATTAATTTTTAATATATCCAGAATTGCAGTTGCAAAGTTGTAGCCAAGACCCTTGATCTGAGTCAAACCGATAACCATTTTCTTTTCTCCCCGGATATCGTTTCCTACAATTCTTACAATGTGTCTGTATTCTTGTGCGCTCAAGTATTCAAAAATTCAAAGAATCCCCGATAAAAACCATGCTAGGCACTAAATTAGATGATTTTTGAAATATGTGATAACTATGATTAATGGTTCATGCCTATTTTGGCTTGTTTTTGAATTATTTTATTTAAAGTCCTCATCATTTGTCCAGTCTTTTCCTTGGACATTCCATTGACTGCATTTACAGCATTTTTTGACTCCTCTCTGAGCATCAATGTCTACACAAAAACAATGAATTCCTTTTCCAGATGGATCCTTACTGCAGAGCTTTTGCATGTTTTTTATCGAGTCCTTTTCTTAATTATTCTATTGGAATATTAGAATCAAAAAGTTATAACTTTCAAAATTTTTTATTTTATTGTGAGTAATTCATTTGATCGTGAAAAAATTGTAGATTGCATGTTTAATCCTGTAACATCTTCTATTTTAGCAGAACTTGAGGATGGCAAAAAACAATGTTCTTTTTTGGCAAAACAAACATCTGTTTCCGAATCTGAAGTTCTTGAAAGGCTATCCTATTTGATTGAACACGGATTTATCTCAAAAGCTTCTGATGATGGAAAATGTGTTTTGATGGCAAATTCTGAGAAACTAGCAAGCATTATTGAAAATGGTGACAATTTCGATGAAGCTATAAGTGGATTAGAAAAAATGGATAGTTATCTAAACTGATTTTCTTTTATTTTTAATTCCCGAAATCCCAATTACTGCCAATCCTGCCATTCCAATCACAAGAATAGCTAAGGAAATAGTTGAAAGAATTGATTTTTTCACTGCATCAGGAAGTGGTCCAATTGCACCGGCAACATAAATCTCATCATCATCACTACTCTCTATAATCAATTGATAAGTTCCAGATTCAAATACATCAAATTCCTCTTCATGAGTTTCATCATTTATTATATGAGAAATAATTTCGATATTTGATGGATCTAATATTTTTGCAGATATTGTATCCTCTCTAAATTCCATGATTTGAACTGCAAAAATCCCAACAGGTGTATTTTCTTTATCCAAATCTACTGAGACTGTAACTGTCTCTTTTGAATTCACTTTGCCGTTTCCCTGACTTATTCCTCCTAACGTTGTTTGGTTTTCAACTACTGATACTGCTAATCCTGCCACTATCAACAATCCGAATATTACTGTGATTAATCCTATTTTTTGCACGGTTTCAGGCTAATTTTCTTTAGTTTAAACCTAATTTTTTCTAAATTTGTAACTGGTGGATAAAAAAGTTAGATTAGACTAAAAAAGTTAGCTTAGGGTAAATTTAAATAAAGAATTTGCTTTTTTGTACGTGTCTTGAAAAGTAACCGTTCTAGTGTAATGATTTTGTTATTATCGCTGTTCATTGGATTTTCTGTAATTGCACTATTTCCAACTTTCTCCAATGCTCAGTCTGAATCAAAAACATTTGTAACTCATTCAGGATCTGTAATTAAAACATCTGGTGAAATAATTGATCCTGTGTATACTACAACTGTTCCTGAATATACCGAGTCAACTATAGAATTTGATCCGATGGAATACTTGAGAGAGTTTAACTATGGAAATGTCTCTACATTGCCTGATGGTTCTGCTTTAAGAGAATTTACGATTATTGCTGATGATGATCAAATCATGGAAGTATCTCCTGGAATCTTCTTTAACGTGTGGACATTCAATGGTACTGTTCCAGGTCCAACAATCAGAGCAACTGAGGGAGATACTGTCAGGATAAAATTCATCAACAATGGTTCAAAGGAACACACTATGCATTTTCATGGAATTCATCCAGCAGAAATGGATGGTGTATTTGAAATAGTGGGTTCTGGTGGAGGACAATTTATCTATGAATTCGAGGCTGGCCCTGTAGGAGTTCATCCATACCATTGTCATGTTATGCCCCTTGAAGAACACATTGTACGTGGTCTATATGGTGTTTTCATAGTTGATCCAAAAGAGGAACGTCCTCCAGCAGACGAAATGGTTATGGTGTTAAATGGTTTGGATATGGACTTTGATGGAGAAAATAATTTCTATGCTGCAAATACAATTCCATTTTATTACCAACACCACCCAATTCAAATTAATACCAATGAACTAATTCGAGTTTATGTTGTGAACATGGTTGAGTTTGATCCAATAAACAACCTTCACTTGCATGGCAATCTGTATAATTACTATCCAACTGGAACAGATATTGTACCTTCGGCTTATACTGATATGATAACATTGTCTCAAACTGAGCGTGGAATCATGGAATTTGAATACGATTATCCTGGAAAATATCTATTCCATGCTCATAAGGTTGAATTTTCAGAAAAAGGATGGGTTGGAGTATTTCTAGTAAATGACAACCAAGATGAAAATATTCAGGACTCTGATTATGGAAGTTAATAATCATAATTCTTCAAAAGGAAAAGTAATTGCCAGTGGAATTATTCCATTTGCATTTGTAATTTTGATGATGGTCTATATTTTTGGTCCAGGTGCTGATCTGTTAGATTTTGGAACTCCTTTACCTGAAGTGACAATTGAAAAAGTAGATTTTATTGGTTCTGAAATTCATGCTACCGTCCGAAATACTGGTCCGATTCCCGTTGAAGTTGTAATGGCCGATATCAATGACAGAATTCAACCTGCGGCAGTAGAGCCTGACAGATTTTTGGAAAGATTCGAAACTACTCTTGTTAGAATTCCTTTTGAATGGAATGAAGCAGAACCCTATATTATTGGAATAACTATTGAAGATGGGACGAGATTTGAAAAAGAAGTTGAATCTGCTGCTCCTGCATTAGAGCCCTCTTTAGATCTTGCTATCTTTTTTGCAATTATTGGAACCTATGTTGGAATTATCCCTGTGATGATTGGATTGTTATGGCTTCCTTTTATCAAGAAGATAAGTAAACAAAAATTCCATTTCTTTTTAGCATTAACTGCTGGATTGTTGCTTTTCTTAGCAATTGATTCTATTGAAGAAGCAATAGAAGTTTCTGATGAAAGCCTAGCAGGAAGCTTTAATGGTTCTTTACTAGTTGCTACAGTAACAATACTATCTTTTCTTGGATTATACTATTCAGGAAACAAACTTGTTGAAAGAGCTAGTTCATCAAAACTTGCAAAACCAGTTGCAATAGCATTAATGATTTCTATTGGTATAGGCCTGCATAACTTTGGTGAAGGTCTTGCAATTGGTGCAGCAGTTGGATTAGGCTCTGTTGCATTTAGTACATTTTTGATTGTAGGATTTGCCTTGCACAATACAACTGAAGGAATAGCAATTGCCGCCCCAATGTCTCGAGGAAAACTAATGATTGGAAAATTGGCTGCGATGGGAATGATTGCAGGAGCACCTGCAATTTTTGGTGCATGGATTGGTGGTTTTTCATATTCCCCATTCACTTCGGTTATTTTCCTCTCAATTGGTGCTGGAGCAATATTTCAGGTAATAGTTGTAATAATGAAATGGATTCGAGATGAAGGTGATCATAATCTCTCAAGTGCTTCAGTGGCATCTGGATTTGCAGTTGGAATGCTAGTAATGTATCTGACCAGTATTCTTGTCTAGAATGGTTCAGGATGTATTGTAATTACAGAATTTTTAATTTCTGCTCTGATAATCTGCTCAATTTCAGATGTTAAATCATGAACTTTTTCAATTGACAAATCTCTGTCAAATGAACAATCGATATCTATTTTGAGAATATTTTCAAATTTTAGTGATATTATTCTTCCAATTTTTTTGATGTCTGGATATTTTTCCAATATTTTTTTAATTCTTTCTTCGGTTTCAGTATCTTCTACATTGAATTTCTCTGGGACAGTAACAAATGGCTCTAGATGGATTGTGGCATGAGATATTTCTGGAATCTGTTCTTGAATTTTTAATTCAATTATCTCTGAAATCTTATGAGCTGATGATAAATTAATCTCTCTATCTACCATTACATGTAGATTAGAATATGTTTTTCCTTTTGTTTTATGCATGCTAACATTGTGAACTCCTCTGACCCCGTCAACACTTCTTGCAATGTCTAAAATTTTACCATCTAGTGGAACTTTACTCCAATTAGGCTCAAAATGAATTGTAGTTGATGCATTAGGAATTTTATTTTTGATATTTTTTTCTACGCTGTCACTAATTTCATGAGCTTTATCAAAACTTGTATCTCCTCTTAATGAGATGGTTACATCTGCAAAAATCGTATCGCCTGATCTTCTCATGAGTATTGGACCTACATTGATGACTCCTTCAGTTGAATTTGAAATTTCTCTAACCTTTTTTACAAGTTCTGGAGAAATAACATCAGTCAAATCTAATGCTGTTTTGTATACTAGTTTAACACTTAGTGCAGCTAATAAAATTCCTAAAATTAATGCTGCAATAAAGTCTCCAAAATACATTCCATATGTAACCAAAACAATACCTCCTATTGCAACTAGTGTAGAGCCTAGATCCATAAATGCATGATAAAAATCTGCTTTGAGAGTAGCTCCGCCAATTTTTGTAATGGACTTTCTCAAAAGAATTATTCTAAAAAAATCAATTCCAATTGTATACAGTCCTCCAATTATTGCAAATAATCCTGGCAAAATATTTGGTGGGGGACTCTGTAATCTATTTACAGATTCATAAATGAAAAAGCATGCAATCAAAAATATTGCTATCCCTCCAATTAATCCTCCAAGCGATTCTATTTTTCCATGCCCGTACGTATGTTCTGCATCTGGAGGTTTAATTGCCAGTCTTGCTGCTAATAATAAAACAAGTGTTACTACACTATCTAACAAAGCATGAATTCCATCTGTGATTAATGCTAAACTGTTTGAAATTAGGCCAAAAATTAATTCTACTAAAAATGCTGAAAAAATGGCTAAAAGTGAAATTTGTAAAACTCTGGTTCTTTGAACAAACATATCCATGTTTTTTGATAATTTGAATCACGTATTACAGTTTTCTAAGGAGAATTGATGCGACAACATTATTTGTCATTAAATCTTGTCTTACGAATGTGTGGGATGTAAAATATCTGAGCCTATTTGCTCTTCTTTCAATTATATCATTAATTCCAATTGTTGAGGTTGATGCATCAAGTAATCCAAACTTGTTTGTCTCTGCTGAAAATTCACAATTTGAAAATCATTTTTCTGGCTCTATGGTAATTGAAGTGGTAGTAATTGATCCTAATCTAAGTGATACTGGCGAAGGGAAAGGTGAACCTGATGTTACTATTAATGGAAAATCATTACGAATGGTTCAAGCAACTGACGGTAGTTGGTATGCTTATTTTGCCAATGTTGACAAAGCCAAGGAAGCTGATTCTACAGTAGGTAAAGATGGTAAAGGACTGGATTTTGGAGTTTTCTGTAGTAGAAATACCCTTTCTTCTGTGATTGGAATCTCTCTTTCAGAAACTGATGGATTTGCAGTTCCACGCTCTACTCCTGATTCTACTAATGGCAATTCTTCGTTTACATCATGTACTGGTTCTCCATCTGGTGCAATTTGGAATAATGTTGTTAGACATGCAAAGTCAGTTAATACAAATCCGAATGTACCTTCTGGACAAATAGGAATAGATTCTAACGCATGGCCATTAATTCAACTATTTTCATTTGATGATGTTACAATTCAATACAATCCTGCTGGTCAATCACAGAAAGTCCTACTAGAGTATGATGATATTCCAAATATCTCTATGAACATTGATAGATCTCTTTATCCTGAAAACGCTGAAGTTTTTTTGTCAGTAAATGATTTTCAATTAAATCAAGATCCTACTGATGAAGATTCTTGGACTTTTAATGTAGGTGCTACTCCATCTGTTTTTTATCAAGCATATGATAGTTCTGGCTCTGATTCTGCAAATGGCGGTTCTGGTTTAGTAGACTTGGTTCCATATCTATCAAATATTGGTTTTGAGGATAATGGGGAACTCTCTATAAACAAAAATTCTGTTCTTGAATTACAATCTAATGATGAACAACCTGATACTAGTATCTCTAATGGACTTGTGATATATTCTGAAATTATTACTCTGGTTGAAGATTTTCCAAATTCTGGTATATTTGATACTGGAGATGATAGTGATCAATCTGTTTTAGGAATTTTAAATGATGTTCCACGAGGTCAAACTGGTTCTATAACCTATAATAAAAAATCTATTTCTGTTCTAACTGGTTCTTCATCAGCTAATGTTTCACTTGATGATCCTATTTTGACAATTGGTGATGACTCTCAATCATTAAAACCTGGAACCGAATTGTCTGTAGTTCTTGTTGATCCTGATCAAAACATAAACTCTGGCTCAAGAGATCATCTAGATGTTTATCGTGTAACTGCGCTCATCCCTTCAATAACAATTGGAAATCCTGTAACTCTTGAAAATGCTCAAAATGTTCTATTTCATACATCGTCTTTACTTACAGGCAGTACTGCAAATTCCTCTGTACCTGATTCTAATTCTGACAGACTCCATATTGATACTTCAAATGTATCTAATGGTTCTTATGAGATAATTTCGATAAATCTGGGGATTTCCACTTCTAATTTAGCCTCTTCTTTACTTGATGTCTCTGAATTTAACACTGTTGGCACAAATTGGATTAATTATGACTTAAGATCCATTGAAAATGATTTAGGCATTACTGATTTTACGGATACATCCTTTTCTCTTTATTTTGGAACTCTTACTGGACCGTATGTTACTATAGTTGATGCCGGTGACATTTCATCACCAAATGGCTTTATACAAATTGATGATTCTGATGTGACAGATATTTTTGATAAAAGTGGTACTGTATATCTTGTAATTGATTTTGATTCTTCTAATGATGATTCTGGTATGGTGTTTGTTTCTAATGAAATAAACCAACAGCCAATCGTATTTGATCTTTTTTCTTTTGGATTAAAAAATGATGAAAGCATAAACAATTCAATTTATCGTTTTGAGTTGGAAGAAACTCTGGATAATTCTTCTACTTTTGAAGGTACTTTTGAATATGCTGTTACAAATCAACTAAACATACTAGATCCCAATTTCATTCAAACTATACAAACTATTGATGACGAAATTAAAATCATTGTAACAAATAGACTGATTGATGAAAATGGAGTTACAATATCTTACTCTGATTTGGATGAAGTTGGTGTATCAACTACGACTTCTACAAAATCTGATATTGCTACAAATTCTGGCGTTGTTTCAACATCGTCTACAACTTTTAGATTTGGACAACCAGTCACTCTAACTCTAAAAGACTCTGATCTTAATTTAAAAAGTGATACAATAGAAAGTTATCATGTTATCGATGATCCAAATTCTCCTAATGTGGATACAGTGGGAAAAGATGGAGAAATTTTATTAGAAATCAAACTTAAAGACATTCGCTACAAACGTTGTACAATAAATGGCATTGAACATGGTGGTTTAGCTTCTACTGGATTCTCGTTAATTGAAACTGGACCAAGTACAGGAATTTTTGAAGGTGTATTCAAAATGCCTTCTCAAATTTGTGACAAATCTGGAACCAAGTTGATCTCTACTGCAGGAGGGAGTCTTGATGCAAAATATTATGATTCAAGAGATAATTCCGGTAATCCCAATATTTTCAGTTCATTAAGAGACAGATCAGTTTCATTTCAAAGTTCTTCCAAACTTAGTGCATATGATATTGTAAAACCTGTTTCCGGAAAAATCGAAGAAATTATTCTTTCTGGAAGTATTGATAATTCTAGAAGAGGAATTCCTCTTACAGTAATCATAACCGCCCCTGATGGACATACACAAAATTTTGCTGCGACACTGTCCAGTAATGGTAGTTACAAATCCATTATTTCTATCAATGAACATTCTTTGTCTGGTGTTTACAAAATTAATTTATTTTATAATGAATCATTTGTAAAAGAAATTTCATTTACTGTCTCTGACCCTAAAATCCCTGATTGGATCAAAAACAATGCTCAATCTTGGTCTTCTGATAATTCCTCTGATTCTGAATTTATTGACGGAATTGAATACTTTGTTGATAATGGATTCATCATCAAGCCAAACTCTTCTGTTTCTAAACAAGAAATCCCTGATTGGATCAAAAACAATGCAAAATGGTGGATAAATAATCAAATTTCTGATGAAGACTTTATTAAATCAATTCAATACTTGGTCAAAAAAGGTATCATTAGAATATGATCTGGTCAATTTTTATTTCGTTGAAAATATAAATACTCTCAAATCATGAAAAAAATGAAAATGAGGCTAACTGGGTTCTTAGCATTTGCTCTATTGTCAATTTCAATTTTATCTTATGGTGTCAGTGGGACTGCTTTTGCAGCTAGTGATCCAAATCCTGCATTGCCAATATCTACTGATTTGGATATTGTTGCAAATGGCTCAACTGTAAAAATATCTGGTAATGTCAAAGATTATGATTCTTCATCTGGCAAGGGATTGACATTTATTATAACATCCCCTGACAACAATATAGTCGGTATTGGACAATTAACTCCAAAATCTGATGGTTCTTTTACAAAAAATATCATTTCTGGTGGTCCTCTTTGGAAATTAAACGGTGATTATACTATTGAATTTCATTATGGTTCAGATAGTTCAGAAGTTTCAGTAAATTATGTTGGTGGAGAAGAAGTAGTTTCTGGTCAACCAGAGCCAACACCAAAGCCAAAACCAGAACCAAAACCAGAACCAAAACCAAAACCAGAACCAGAACCAGAACCAGAACCAGAACCAGAACCAGAACCAGAACCAGAACCAACCTGCGGGGCTGGTACTGAATTAATAAATGGAATCTGTCAAGTAATTAAAACTGAAGAACCAGATGGTGGAGGTTGTCTAATCGCAACTGCAGCATATGGAACTGAATTAGCACCACAAGTTCAATTCCTTAGAGAGATTAGAGATAACACTGTAATGAGTACTTCGTCTGGAATTGCCTTCATGTCTGGATTCAATCAATTGTACTATTCATTCTCACCAACCATTGCTGATATGGAAAGAGAAAATCCAATGTTCCAAGAAGCTGTACGAGCATTCATCACTCCAATGATCTCAACATTATCTATAATGACATTAGCTGACAATGGCTCTGAAGTTGAAGTTTTAGGATTGGGAATTTCTGTAATTGCATTAAATTTGGGAATGTATATTGCAGCTCCTGCATTGATCGGATTCAAAGTTCGAAAGCACATCAAATCTAGAAAGTGATCTATTTCCCACTCTAAGTTATTATATTGAAACACTTGTAATAATTCATGCATATCGAATATGAAGAATTTGAAACAATCGAAGATCTTCTAATGTATATGGCATCTGCTGCCCCTCCGATGAAAAATACAATGCCTATTAACTCTTACAAAGGGTATGTAATGTCTTTTATTCCACTGAGTCCTTCAACTGGAGAAACATATCTTATGCTTTATGTAAAAGATTCACTTGAGCCAGGAATTTATGAATTTGATGTTTCGTCAAAATCTTTTAAAAAAGTTGAAAGTGTTGAGAGAGCAGATAAAGTTTACTTTATCTCTCTAACCCCAAAACGAAATACTATAGCTGACATTGCTATTGAAAATCTATAAAAATAGAATTCTCCTTTCCATGTCTAGGTAATTACGTAGATTATAATTTGTTGCAAAATTGTTATAATTAAAAATCTACAATTTCTTTGTTTGAATTTTAGGTGCAGACACTGATCTACTTCTAGCATATTTGCCAATAATCTCATCTGGTGTTCTTCCATTGAATAGATCTTTGCATAGTCCTCTAAGATATCTCATAATTGCCCAAGTACCAGCTTTGAGAATTCCATACATGAATACTTTCATTGGAGGACCATATGTCTTGTTTCTAAGAATAATTGGAATGATGTCATTAATCACACGTAAGTTATTCTCCCAGCATTTCCAAAATAATGTGAATTGTGCTTCATTCAAGTTTCCAAAGTGCATGGAATTCTTTTCACTAAAGTCTTGGTAAAGTAATGGTGCAACCAAACCTCTAAAGTCCATTTCTCTAAAATCACTCATCATATCTATAGTGTATTGAATATCATCAGGTGTTTCATCAGGCCATCCAATGATAATTGTTGCAGCTGGGAACCAGTGATTCTCATTTAGAATTTTTGCACCTTCTCGTACCACACTTCCCCACTCCTCAGGTGCAAATGGTTTTGTTTTAACACCTAGGTGTTTTTTTACCATATCTGGTGCAACTGTTTCTATTCCTAAATTAGTTGCAAGCCATCTGCCAGTTTTATCCTGTTCATTAACATGTGAAATCTGCTGCATCAGTAATGGGTCTGCTGCTACTGCAGAAAATGTCATATGTGTTGTGCCGATAAAGTTTGCACCCAATCCTTTGAGTCCTTTCCATAAATCAACTATGGCATCTCTGTTTGGAACAAAGTCTCTATTGTCACATCCATAGAGCAACATTTCATCTGAATGTAACCAAATTGAATCAAATCCATAATCTAAGTTAGTCTTTGCCTCATGCTGTAATCTCTCTAGTGGGAGATCTTTTTTTGATCTTTTATTCACATCACAAAAGTCACATCCTCTTCCACAACCACGCATTGCTTCAATTAGAGAATTGATTGTAGGGCCTTCGATTACTGGAATATTCTCAAGATTTCTTACAAAACAATGCATTAGTTCTGGTGCATCATTTTTTTCTAAATCTTGAAACAAGTCTACTGCTAATTCATCAGCTTCTCCTACAACAACTGTATCAATTCCATGAATTTTCATTCTATCTGATTTAGCTAATTCCCAAGCACCGTTTCCTCCAACGACAACTTTGAAATCATATTTCTTTTTGAGCTGAATTATGCTTGCACACATTTTTTTAAATTTCATTGCAACATAGGATAATTTTTCTGGAGACATTGTTGTTGTAACTGGAGCCATTCCTAATGGATCCATTACATTGATTCCTACTACTTTAGTATCTGGCCCAATTGATTTTTGAAGCATTTCTGGGTGGGCCATGAACACATCTTCTCTTTTATATCCTCCTTGAATCAAAGAACTTTCAATTCTTCTTAGTCCTACTTGAGCAACTTTTACTTCACCTGTGATTGGATCAGTTTCTACAGAGGGACAAAATACTTTATCAAAAACCCATTCAGGTAGAACCTCATATGGTCCACATGCAATAAACCCGTAAAGAAAATTTCCTCGATAATTTGTCATTAAACTACGATCAGCAGTAAGAACAACACGTTTGCCGGACAACTATGGAACTTCCTTTATGTATCTTATATATGATTTACGAGATATGTTAGTCTTGAAAATTCCATCTTGAATTATTTTTTTTAATTGCTCTGTTCGCAATGTTTGCTGCAATCCCTCCTGCAGCTATTCCGTTGTCTATATTTACAACAGATAGTCCTAAAGAACAACTCTGAAGCATTGATGCAAGTGCTGCAATTCCTTTTTCACCATATCCATACCCTACTGACGTTGGAATTCCTATGACTGGAATGTCTACTAGGGTAGACACTAGAGTAGCTAAAGCACCTTCCATTCCTGCTGCAACTATGATGCAATCCACATCTTCATTAATCATTTTTTTTAAAATTGGAAAAACTCTTTGGATTCCGGCAATTCCTACATCATAGCTTGTAATGCATTTGCAATTCATCGCCTTGCACATTAATCTTGATTCTTCTGCTACTCCAATATCTGAAGTACCTGCAGTCATTATTCCAACTTTTCCACCATGAAATTTAATTGGTTTTTTAAAGAGTAGCAATGATGATGAATTTTTCCCCGTTTCCACTTTAACTTTTAATCTCTTTACAAACACTAAAATTTTTGGATAATCTTCTTTCTTAATTCTAGATACTATTACTGAATTTGTTTTTTCTAGAGTTTTTTTAATAATTTTTTTAATCTCATCTAATTCCTTGGTTTCTGCAAAAACTACTTCTGGAATACCTCTTCTTTTCCTTCTATTGATGTCTATTTTTACAAATCCTTCTACTTCTTCAATTGAATAAAGTGACAATAATTTTTTAGCATTATTTACTGAAATTTTTCCTTCTTTTAGTGCTTCTAAAATTTCATGAATTTCCAATGATGGATTTGATTTGTTAGTATAAAAAAAGGCTTAGATCTCAATACCTGAGATGGCATTTTTTACGTTACCAACTGCTTTATCAAACGCTTGTTTTTCTTCATCATTTAGATCCAACTCTATGATTTTCTCAACACCTTTCTTGCCAATTACTGCTGGAACTCCTATTGTTACATCCGAATGACCATATTCTCCATCAAGATATGTTGCAACTGGGATGACTTGTTTTCTATCTCTTACAACGGACTCTATAATTGCAGAAATTGCATTTCCAGGAGCATGAACTGTGGCGCCTTTTAATTCGATGACTTTGGCAGCCACTTGTTTTGTATTGATAATTAATTCATCTAATTTTTCTTTTGGAAGAAAAGATGATAATGGAATTCCTGATACTGATGAAAATCTTGGTAATGGCAACATGTTCTCCCCATGTTCTCCAATTACTAGTGCTCTGATAGAATCTCGAGAATGACCTGTTGCTTCATGAATGAATTGTCTGAACCTTGACAAATCAAGCATTCCTCCCATTCCAAACACTCTACTTCTGTCAAATCCTGATACTTTGTAAGTAATGTAGGCCATTGGATCAAGTGGATTGGTTACTGGAATAATCATAGAGTTATCTGCATATTTTTTTACATTTTCAACCACGCTTTTTACAATTGTTGCATTAATTTTCAAAAGATCCATTCTAGTCATTCCTGGTTTTCTTCCAGAACCTGCCACTACGACTACGACATTTGATCCTTTCATATCTTCAAAATTATTTGATCCTTTCACTTCAACATCGATTCCTTGCTCTGATAACATGTGGTTGATATCCATTGCTTCTCCTTGAGGAAGTCCTTCTGCTACGTCTAGCAATAATATCTGATCATCTAATCGTTTTAATGCTGAAAATAATGCAGCGTCTCCGCCTACTTTGCCTGAACCGATAATAGTAATCATGAAAATTGATGTAAATTCTGAATAATTAAATCTAATGGAATTCTTGAAATATTAGTCGAATTTATAAGCATTTTTGATATTTTTGAATTATGGTTGTTGTAATAGATCCACAAATTGCTGGTATATCTGGTGATATGCTTCTATGCTCATTGGTGGATTTAGGAGCTGACAAGGATAAAATCATTAACGGAATAAGAGAATCTGAAAAATTCCTCTCAGGTTCCACAATAAGAAAAATTGATTTTGAAAAAATTCAAAAACATGGAATTGAATCGTTACAACTAATTTTAGAAATTGATGAAGATGTTCATGAAAGAAAGGGTTCGGAAATTAAATCTGCAATAATAAATTCTTCCAAACAAATTCATCTTTCTGAAAAAGCAAGTTCTTTTGCTGAATCATGCATTGATACTTTGATCTCATCAGAATCTAAAATTCATGGAATTCCTGAAGAATCAGTCCATTTTCATGAGGCCTCAAGTATTGACACTTTGGTAGACATAATCGGAATCACAATTGCTTTAGAAGACTTAGGATTATTTGACGAAAAAATTCTTTGTTTACCTGTTTCAGTGGGTGGAGGCTCTGTATCATTTTCTCATGGAACTATGTCAAATCCTGCTGCTGCTATATTGGAGATTTTTAAAAATTCTAACTTGATAATTAAAGGAAATGATGCAAACGATGAACTTACAACCCCTACAGGGGCCTGCATTTTAGTAAATTTGGCACCTGAGTCTGTAAAACACTATCCTCCAATGAAAGTAGCATCTATTGGGTATGGTGCAGGGCAAAAAGACTTTGAAAGTTTTTCAAATGTTCTAAAAATTATTAGGGGCTCTGAAAATAATCTTGAAATTGACTCTGTAAAAATACTTGAAACAAATGTAGATGATGTTTCAGGAGAAATATTGGGTAATCTAATTGAGAAAATTATGATTAAAGGAGCACGAGACGTTTCTATTTACAGTGGAATTACAAAGAAAGGGAGACCAACAAATCTAGTATCTATAATTTGTAGTAACGACACTCTTGATCAAATAGTTGATACACTTGTTTTGGAAACTGGAACTCTCGGAATTAGAATTTCTGATTCAAATAGATTCATAGTTCCTAGAACAAATCATGATGTTTCTTTATTTTTGAACGGACATACTCTTCAAGTAAATTATAAAAAATCTTCATTCAAGGGAAAAATTAATTTTAAAATTGAATTTGATGATCTGAAGAAAATTTCTAACATTATTGATAAACCAATTAAAGAAACTGAAGTATTGGTAAGAAAAGAAATTGAAAAATTGGAGATTAATAATGACAAATCTTGAAAATCTTGAAAATTGGTTTGAGGATAAAAATAAAGTAATGATTGCACTCTCAGGCGGAGTTGACAGTGCATTAGTTGCTTATGCTGCATTTCAAAAACTTGGAAAATCAGCAATTGCTGTAACTGCCGATTACAAAACATTATCTGCAGAAGAACTTGATACTGCCAAGCAAATTTGCTCAGAAATTGGAATACAACAACTCCTTTTGGATTACAATGAACTTGAAAATGATGATTTTATAAAAAATGATTCTAATCGATGTTTTCATTGTAGGATGGAATTAGGTGATCATTTGGTCAAATTGGCAAATGAGCATAATGTGGATGTGATTGTAGATGGGACAAATATTGATGATTTAGGTGATTTTAGGCCTGGAATTAAAGCATTAAAACAAAATGGAATTCGCAGTCCTCTTGTAGAGACAAATTTTACAAAATCAAACATTAGAGAAACTGCAAAACTGATAGGATTGTCCGTATTTGACAAACCATCAAATTCATGTCTGGCATCAAGAATTCCTTGGGGACAAAGAGTTACTGCAGAAAAATTAATTCGCATTGAGTTTGGAGAAACTATTATCAAACAACTTACTGGCGTAAAACAGGTTAGAGTACGTGACATAGATGGTTCTGCAAGAATTGAAGTAGAGAAACAAATGATATCTAGATTTGATGAGATTATCTTAAAACAACTAACTGAGAAATTAAAGATGATTGGGTTTGATTCTGTTGAAATTGATCAAGAAGGATATGAACCAGGAAAAATTAATGTGATTGCAGATTGATTTATCTTGACAATGCTGCATCAACTCAAATCCATGAAGATGTTTTAAATTCTATGTTGCCATATCTTAAAGAACAATATGGCAATGCATCTTCAATTCATAGATATGGAAGAATGACTCGTAAAGCAATTGAAAAAGCTAGAAAACAAGTAGCATTACTAATTAATGCAGATCCTTCTGAAATTTTGTTTACCTCTGGAGGCACTGAATCCAATAATACTGTTCTAAGGGGCATATTTATGAATAATTCTTGTAATCATATTGTCACATCATCAATTGAACATGATTCTATTTTGGAGCCCTGTAAGCAACTAGAAAAAAATGGATTGATTGTTGATTACCTTCCTGTTGATCAATTTGGGACAGTTGATCCTTCTGAATTAAAAAATAATCTATCTGATAACACTTGCCTTGTCTCAATAATGTTTGGAAACAATGAAGTTGGTACTATCCAAAAAATTTCTGAAATTGCTAAAATATGTAATGAGAGAAAAATCCCGTTTCATTCAGATGCGGTTCAGGCAGTTGGAAAAGTCACTATCGATGTTAAAGAATTAGGCATAGATTTACTATCTATTTCTTCTCATAAACTTCACGGACCAAAAGGAATTGGTGCACTGTACATAAAAAATGGCATAAAAATGGATCCTGTAATTTTAGGCGGTGGTCAGGAACATGGATTACGCTCCGGAACTGAAAATGTTGCAAATATTGTAGGGTTTGGCAAAGCATGTGAAATTGCAAAAAATAATTTAGATGAAAACATGTTGTATGTGAAAAAACTCCGAGACTTGTTGATTGATAAGATACTGCATGAAATTCCTGAAGTGACCCTCAATGGTGATCCTCGCTTTAGATTGCCAACCAATGCACATTTTACATTTCTTGGTGTTAATGGTGAAGATCTTATCATTAAACTCGATGAATATGGAATTGCAGCTTCTACTGGTTCTGCATGTTCTGTAAACACTCAAAGAGCTTCACACGTTTTACAGGCAATGGGTTTTTCACATGAACAAATCGCTGGTTCTCTAAGATTAACTGTTGGTATATTCAATGATGAAAAAGAAATTGAACAGACAGTAATCTTTCTGAAAAAAATTGTTCAAGAACTAAGATCATTTTCCCCATTCAAAGAAAAATATTCTTTTGTTTCTAAAGACTAGATGCTGATTGGAAATTTGTTTCTAGCAACTAAAACAGTCATCATAATTCCAACAACCAAAATCATCATCACAACTGTTCCAAATTCTGGCACAACATAGGTTCCAATAATCTCAATATCTGAATCGCTCGGTTCAAATTCAATTGTTATCACTCTGGATTCTGAATGGACATCTGGTTCTTGATATGGTACTTCTATGCCATCAATCAAAATAATGAAAGTATCGTCCTTACCATCTTGTTTTTCTGCCCCTATGAATTCTCTTGGAAGATCTAATGTTATTGATCCTTCATCTGTAGCATCAATTTGTACTACTACTGCAAACATATTTGAATCGACAACCATTTTTTTGACTGTGCCTCCTTTTATGGTGTATTTCACATCAAATGTTCCATAACTTCCTGCATCTACTTCATAAGGTTCTGTTATTACAACAGCTTCTGATTTTGAAGTATATGAAAATCCAGTTTCAATTTGATGCTCTTGATATGATGCTATGATTGTATATTCTCCAGTTTTTTTCCATAATTTTCCTTCTGCTAGGAATGTTTTTGTAAAACTACCATCTTGTGCTACTGTAAGCTGTGCGATATCTACTAAATTACCTTGACTAAATAATTGTAATATTACTGGCGTTTCACCAATTACTGTAGTTACCTTTCCTGAAACTACAATTGCATCTCCTTCATCATAATTATTATCATCTGTTTGAATTGAAATCAATGACTCTTGTGCAAATGTTGTACCTGTAGAAATTATCAATAAAATAATTAATCCATAACAAATTTTTAAATCCACGAATTTCAAAATACTCGTTTGTATATTTCCTTTACTATTAAAAAATGAAAAAATGAAAAAAGTTGTGTGACTTTTAGTATCTTGGTATAATGCTAAGTCTTGATTTTGCAGATATTGCAATTATTGAAATAATTGCTACTGCTAGAATCATAGCTGCTATTGTACCAAATTCTGGAATCACATAGGTACCGATTATTTCGATTGTTTCAGCGCCGGCTGGGAACATGACTGTTACTTTGTTTGCAACAATTTCAACATCATCCCATTCTTCTCCATCCACTAGTACCATGAAGATACCTTTTTGGACTTTTGTTGATGGGGTTATTGTTAATGTTCCATCCTTCTTGGCGTCGATTTCAATGACAATTGAATTATCATTTGTATTGATCATTGCATTTGTTACAACTCCACCTGAAATTATAAATGGTATACATTGACCACTTGCAGATATCTCATTAACAGCACATTTCTTGTCTGTTGTTGTTGGTGGTGTATTGTATGCAACTCCACCACTTAGTCCAATCTTGACACTATTGCTTTTTTCTGCACTGCCATAGTTTGCTTTAATGGTGTAGGTACCGTCATATTTCCACATTGCACCCGCTGTGTTTAGTGTTGTCTCAAAAGTACCATCTTCTGCTACAGCGAGCTGGTCTACTGTAATAATGGAGTTTAGAGGACTAATCACAGTAATTGTGACTGGAAATCCAGATGTATTTGCTACTTGGCCTTTTACCATAATCATGTCGCTATGACCATAATCTGTTTTGTCTGTCCAAACAGATACTGGAATTGCTTTTTGCAGCATTTTACTTGCTGTTGTTCTAGCATCTTCCATGGAACATCCTACACATGCTTCAGGAATATCCCCTGCTGCATATGCTGTTGACATAGTTAGTGTACCGACTGCAGTCATTAAGGCTAGTAGTGCGAACGTCGTACGGTTGTTCATCTTGTTGCGATTTGCACTTGTCTCTATTTATGTATATTTAAAAAGAGAAAAAAATTGTGAACTTAGTATCTTGGTATAATGCTAAGTCTTGATTTTGCAGATATTGCAATTATTGAAATAATTGCTACTGCTAGAATCATAGCTGCTATTGTACCAAATTCTGGTACTACAACTCCATCTTTGATATCTACTTCAGTTGAAGCAGTATATTTTGGATCGTCAAATTGTTGTACTTTTACAGTATACAAACCATCTTGTTTCCATAATGGTCCTCCTACTGTAATTTTAGCAGCAAACTCTCCATCAAGCATTGGTGATATTTGAGTCACTTTAACCACATTCCCATTTGGTGCAATTACCTTCAATGTGATGTCTTGACTTACTCTATCTGTATTTCCTGTAACCTCAAACATTGTAGAACCATTCTCGATAATTATTTTATCAAGGAAAAGTCCTCTGTCTTTTGCAACATTTGTTGTGTTTGGTGTGAATATCCCTGTTTCTAAATTAGATTCAGTTTCAGATGTTCTTTTAGTCATACCATTTGCTACTTCAACAAATACATTCAAAGTGTACAATGAATTTGTTCCTATGCCTTGCATTGCTTTGATCTTGTAAAATCCATTTTCAGTCCATGTTGGTCCTACTTTGAATACCTTCATAAAATTACCATTGTTGTCTGGTGATATTTGATCAATTGCAACAACATTGCTTCCACTTGGGGATGTTACTGTAAATGTAACATCGCTGATTTTTGAAACTGTTTGGCCTGTTACAGTAATTGTGTCTGAGCCTTTATCGGCTGTAACTGTAATTGACATTCCTTGAGTTTGAGCAAAAGCATCTTGCTGAATAGAGGTCATTGAAACTAATGACAGTGCCATAAGGGCTATTGCCATTGATGTTGTAGAACGTTTAAAATTCATCCTATTTCCACCCAACATTATTGCTATTTATGTATATTCAAAAATAAAATTTTGGGTTCCAATCCATATGGATTGGATGATTCTTTAAAAATAGAAAAAAGATGAAATTTAGTATCTTGGAATAATACTAAGTCTTGATTTTGCAGATATTGCAATTATTGAGATAATTGCTACTGCTAGAATCATAGCTGCTATTGTACCAAATTCTGGAATCACATAGGTGCCAATTATTTCAATCTCTTCGGCTCCTGCTGGGAATGCTATGATGAGTGTTCTATCTTTTGATGATGTAGTCTCTTCAAAGTCTACTTCTTCTCCGTCAATTAAGACGAAAAAGTCATCATCTTCACCATCAATCATTGCATCCAAAACAGATCTAGGGATTGTCAAGGTAAGTGATCCGTCACTTGTAGCATCTATAGATACAATCAGTGAATTTGCATCCACATCAGGCATGATGCTAAGTAGTTTTCCGCCTGTGATTTTATATCCAACCAAATCATCAGCGCCTTCAATTGAAACTGTTGTAGCAGTTACTTTGGAAGGTTTCTGAATTGGTGTATCTGTAGATCCTCCAAATTCAAATGACGTTGTAGCTACACGATTTTGGGTTCCATATGTTACTTCAATTGTATAAGTTCCAGATGTTCTCATTGTTCCTCCAGCAGTAATTTCAGTACTGAATTTTTTATCAGCACCTACAGTTAATTGAGCAAGAGCGACAATTGCATTATCGTTCTTAACAATCAAACTTACTGGGGTTCCAGAATACAGATCTTTCACTTCTCCTGTTACTAGAATAGTTTCACCTTCTGAATAGGAAGATTTGTCTGTAGTAACAACAATCGAGCTTTGTATTTGTCCAAATGCTGGTGCCATGCCAATACCTGTAACCAAGATTACAGATAAGGTAAACACTGCTAGATGAGCTTTCATTAGTTTTCCGCCTAAATTTGGACTATTTAAGGTTGTGAAAAAATTTGTTGACTAAATAGAAAAAAGACTGATTTTTGCCAAATTTCAAATTACATATATATTAACCCGAGCGTGAATTTTTGACAGTTTGTGTGTGTTATTTACTATTACATGTAATGTTCGTTGTGGGGGTTTCTAAATGGCAACTAAGAAAAATCAAGTACTAGTCCCTGATCACGTTTATGTTCCAAAACATGAAATCATTACCAAACAAGAAGCTGAAGAAGTTTTAAAAAAATATAATTGTAAACCAACTGAATTACCATTAATCTTTGTAAATGATCCTGCAATTTTAGGACTAGGTGTAAAACCTGGAGATATGATCAAGATAACTCGAAAAAGTCCAACTGCTGGTGAAAGTCTCTATTATCGATACGTGGTGGAAATCTAGATGGCAGATCCCTCAACCAAACGTTGGCCCGTAATTCAAGATATTTTGAAACGTGAAGGTATTGCACGTCAACATCTAAACTCATTTGATGAATTCTTAGAAAGGGGACTTCAAAGTATCATTAATGAAGTTGGACAAATTGATATTGAAAATGCTGAATATCCTTACAAGATTCAACTAGGCAAAGTAAAATTACAACAACCAAGAATGATGGAGCTTGATGGTTCAATCACTCACATTACTCCAGCTGAGGCAAGACTGAGAAATGTTTCTTATTCTGCACCTGTGATGATGGAGGCAAGTGTTGTAGAAGATGGAAAAATTTTAGAATCTAGATTTGTCCATATTGGAGATGTACCAGTAATGGCAAAATCAAATGCATGTATTTTACATAATTTCTCTTCTCAAAAATTAATTGAACATGGTGAAGATCCAAATGATCCTGGTGGGTATTTTATCATCAATGGTTCAGAACGTGTTATTGTTGGACTAGAAGATCTTTCTTACAATAAAATTATTGTCGATAGAGAAACTGTGGGCGGTAATGTTGTTTTCAAAGCTAAAGTCTATTCTTCCATTGTTGGTTATCGTGCAAAATTAGAACTTGTCATGAAAAATGATGGATTGATAGTTGCTCGAATTCCTGGTTCTCCAGTTGACATTCCTGTTGTTACATTGATGAGAGCTCTTGGATTAGAATCCGATAGAGAGATTGCATCCGTAGTTTCTCTAGTCGATGATATTCAAGATGAACTTGAAGGCTCTTTTGAAAAAGCAGGTGATGTACCTACTTCAAAAGATGCTATTGTCTATATTAGTAAAAGAATTGCCCCTGGAATGTTAGAAGAATTCCAGATAAAACGTGCTGAGACTCTACTTGATTGGGGACTCTTACCACACTTGGGTAAACATCCAGAAAACAGAAAAGAAAAGGCACAATTCTTGGGTGAAGCTGCTTGTAAATTATTAGAGCTAAAACTTGGTTGGATTACTCCTGATGATAAAGATCATTATGGAAACAAAGTCATCAAATTTGCAGGACAAATGTTGGCTGACTTGTTCAGAACAGCATTTAGAAATTTGGTTAGGGATATGAAATACCAACTAGAACGTTCAGGTCAAAAACGTGGAATTAATGCAGTTGCTGCAGCAATTCGTCCTGGAATTATTACTGATAAACTTAACAATGCAATTGCTACAGGAAACTGGGGTAGAGGCAGAGTAGGTGTTACTCAACTACTTGACAGAACAAACTATCTTTCAACGATTAGTCATCTTAGAAGAATCCAATCTCCTCTAAGTAGAACTCAACCAAACTTTGAAGCAAGAGACTTGCATGCAACTCACTTTGGAAGAATTTGTCCAAGTGAAACACCTGAAGGTTCAAACTGTGGTCTGGTCAAAAATTTAGCATTATCTGGAATCATCTCAGTAAATGTGCCATCTGAAGAAATTGTAGAAAAACTCTATGATCTTGGAACTGTTCATTTCTTTGATGCAAAAGAAGATTTGAAGAAAGATGGAACCAGAATATTTGTTGATGGTCGCTTAATTGGCTATTACAAAGACGGTGAAGAATTAGCATTGTCTTTAAGAGAACTTAGAAGAAACTCAAAAATCCATCCACATGTTGGGATTTCATTCCACAAATCTGAAATCGAAGGCTCTACAAGAAGATTATATGTCAATTGTAACGCCGGTCGAGTTTTACGTCCACTAATTATTATAAAAGATAACAAACCATTACTAACTACCGAGTTACTAGATAAAATTTCAAAGAAATTACTTTCTTGGACTGATCTTTTGAGAATGGGTGTCTTGGAAATGATTGATGCAAATGAAGAAGAAAATTGCTATGTTACTTTGGATGAAAAAGATGCAAAGAAACATACTCACTTGGAAGTATTCCCACCAGCAATTCTTGGCGCAGGAGCTTCTATCATTCCATATCCTGAACATAATCAATCTCCAAGAAATACATACGAATCTGCAATGGCAAAACAAAGTTTAGGATTTTCAACACCTATGATGAATACTAGTACATATGTTAGACAACACTTTATGCTATACCCTCAAGTCCCAATTGTCAATACAAAAGCAATGAAGCTTTTAGGATTAGAAGATAGACCAGCAGGTCAGAATTGCGTTGTTGCAGTATTGCCATTTGATGGTTATAACATTGAAGATGCTATTGTATTGAGTAAAGCCTCAGTCGATAGAGGTCTTGGTAGAACTTTCTTCTTTAGAATTTATGATGCTGAAGCAAAACAATATCCTGGTGGAATGCGTGATACCTTCGAAATTCCAAATGCTGAAGATAATATCCGAGGATACAAAGGGGAACGTGCATACAGATTGCTTGAAGATGATGGTGTAGTTGCATCAGAATCTCCAGTTAAAGGTGGCGACATTTTGATTGGAAAAATAAGTCCTCCAAGATTTATGGAAGAGTATAGAGAATTCGAATCTTCTGGTCCATACAGACGAGATACTTCAATTGGTGTAAGGCCATCCGAATCTGGAGTAATTGACACCGTAGTTATGACTCAATCAAACGAAGGTGGAAAAATGTACAAGATTAGAGCAAGAGATATGAGAATTCCTGAAATTGGTGACAAATTTGCATCAAGACATGGACAAAAAGGTGTATTAGGAATTTTAGCTAAAGCAGAAGATTTACCATACACTGCAAATGGAATGTCTCCAGATGTTTTGATTAATCCTCATGCATTCCCTTCAAGAATGACTGTTGGAATGATGATGGAATCTATCTGTGGTAAAGCTGCAGCATTACGTGGAAAAAGATTTGATGGTTCTGCATTTGTTGGTGAGAAAATGCCTGAAGTCAAGGAAGTAATGGATGCACATGGTTTTGAATATTCTGGTAAAGAAATAATGTATGATGGAAGAACTGGTAAATCATTCCCAGTAGAAGTTTTCATTGGAGTTGTATATTATCAAAAACTACATCACATGGTTGCAGACAAAATCCATGCAAGAGCTCGTGGACAAGTTCAGATGTTGACTAAACAACCAACTGAAGGAAGAGCAAGAGGTGGTGGTTTAAGATTTGGTGAAATGGAACGAGATTGTTTGATTGCTTATGGTGCTTCTATGATTCTTAAAGATAGATTGTTAGATGAATCTGATAAATCTGATATTTTTGTCTGTGAGAGATGTGGACTAGTTGCATATCATGATGTTAAACAAAGAAAATACGTTTGCAGAGTCTGTGGCGATAAGGCCAAAGTATCTTCTGTATCTGTAGCTTATGCATTCAAATTACTATTACAGGAAATGCAAAGTCTTAATGTTGCACCAAGATTGTTAATCAAGGAGAAAATCTAGAATGTCTGTTCAAGCAATTAAAGCAATTGATGGAATTCGTTTCTCTGTATGGTCTCCCACTGAAATCAGAAAATACTCCGTAGCTGAAATTACTGCTCCTGAGACATATGATGAAGATGGAATGCCAGTTCAAGGCGGTCTTATGGATGGAAGATTGGGAACACTTGAGCCTGGACAAAAATGTCTAACGTGTGGAAATACTGCTGCAAGATGTCCTGGGCACTTCGGACATATTGAACTTGCAGAGCCAATTTTACACATTGCATTTATTGATAATATTTACAAACTATTACAATCAACATGTCGTTCTTGTGCAAGACTAAAAGTTACTCAAGATGATCTAAATACATTCAAAAAAATCAAAGACAAACATGCTGCCTACACTGTAGTTTCAGAAAAACGTATTCCAGAACAAATTATTGAGAAAGCAAAGAAAGCAAAAGAATGTCCACATTGTGGAAAAACACAATATGAACTAGTCTTTACAAAACCAACTATCTTTGTAGAGAAAACTGAAATCGGTGAACACAGATTATTACCAATTACAATTAGAGAAAGGTTTTCACAAATCGCTGATGAAGATTTAGAACTATTATCTTATGACCCAATCACTGCAAGACCTGAGTGGTTTATTCTTCAAGCATTGCCTGTACCCCCAGTAACTGTTAGACCTTCAATCATTCTTGAAACTGGAATCAGATCTGAAGATGACTTGACACACAAAATGGTAGATATCATCAGAGTTAATCAAAGACTAAAAGAAAGTAAGGAAGCAGGAACACCTCCACTAATTGTACAAGACCTAGTTGATTTGCTACAGTATCACTCTACAACATATTTTGATAATGAAGTATCTGGAATTCCACAAGCTCATCATCGTTCTGGACGTCCTCTCAAAACATTGACTCAAAGACTTAAAGGAAAAGAAGGAAGATTCAGAGGTTCACTTTCTGGAAAGAGAGTCGACTTTTCAAGTAGAACTGTTATTTCACCAGATCCTAACCTGGATTTGTCTGAAGTTGGTGTTCCTGAACAAGTAGCCATGAAGCTAACAATTCCTGAAATTGTTACAGAATGGAATATTGAAAGAATGAGAAAACTTGTAATTAACGGACCTGAAAAATTCCCAGGTGTAAACTATATTGTCAGACCAGACGGTGTAAAGATTAGATTAGATTTTGTAGAAGATCGTTCTACCATCGCAGAAACTCTGGAGATTGGCTATCTTATTGAAAGACATCTTGCAGATGGCGACATTGTAATGTTCAACAGACAACCATCACTCCACCAAATGTCTATTATGGCTCACTATGTTAGAGTACTTCCTGGTAAGACTTTCAGATTACATCCTTCTGTCTGTCCACCATACAACGCAGATTTTGATGGTGATGAAATGAATCTCCATGTTCCTCAAAGTGAGGAAGCAAGAGCAGAAGCAATTCTCTTAATGAGAGTTCAAGATCAATTAATTTCTCCAAGATATGGTGGCCCAATTATCGGTGCACTAAGAGACTTTGTAACTGGTGCATACCTTCTAACTAAAGATGGTACCACTTTGTCTGTTCAAGAATTTTCAAACTATGCAATGCTTGGAGGTTACACCGATGCACTTCCTAAACCTGCAACTAAAACAAAAGATGGACCTGCATATACAGGAAAACAATTATTCTCATTATTCCTTCCAAAAGACTTCAACTATGTTCTTACATCAAAATGGTCCAAGGGAACAAAAGGTCCAGAAAAAGATGTTGTAATTAAAAACGGTGAACTCATCAGTGGCGTAATTGACAAAACTTCAATTGGTGCTGAAGAACCAGAAAGTATCTTACATAGAATTACCAAAGACTATGGCAATGCAGTTGGTAAGAACTTCTTAAATTCTATTCTCATCATGGTAAAACAATTCATCACTCACTATGGTTTTAGTTATGGATATGGTGATCTTGAGGTTCCTGAAAAGAATGTAACAAAAATTCTAGAAGATATTCAAGAAACATATGATATTGTAGCTGATTTGACTGATCAATACAAGAAAGGAACTCTCAAACTTACTAGAGGTATGAAGGCTGAAGAGGCACTAGAGGCCTACATTGTTAATGAACTAGGTAAAGCCAGGGTAAAAGCAGGAGATACTGCTAATGATTCCTTAGATGATGATAACGCTGGAAAAATTATGGCTACCACTGGTGCCAGAGGTTCAGCACTTAACGTAGGTCAGATGGCAGGTGCATTAGGACAACAATCAAGAAGAGGTAATAGAATGAATGATGGTTATAGTAATCGAGCCTTAACACATTATCAAGAACATGACAGTAATCCAGATGCACATGGATTTGTAAAATCCAATTATAGAACAGGTCTTACCGCCTTGGAATTCTTCTTCCATGCAATGGGAGGTCGTGAAGGTCTTGTAGATACTGCAGTTAGAACACAACAGAGTGGTTATATGCAGCGTAGATTGATTAACGCTTTAGAACATATCAGATTAGAATATGATGGAACAGTAAGAGATCCACACGGACATATTGTACAATTCCTATATGGTGAAGATGGTATTGATGTTCAGAAAAGTGATCATGGTGAAGCATTCAACGCAAGTAGATTGGCTGAATCCCAAACTATCGTTGATTCTGGAAAGAAAGCAACTAAAGATGAAATTGATATTCTTACCAAAAAATACACCAAGACATTTAATCCAAGATTAACTGAACTTGTAACTGATGCTTTACACAAATCAAATCTAAGTAAAGAAGGTGTTGAAGCTGTCTGTAAAAAAGGTCTTTCCTTATACAATAAAGCTAAAGTTGAACCTGGTCAAGCAGTAGGAATTATCACTGCACAATCAATTGGTGAGCCAGGTACTCAGATGACTTTGAGAACATTCCACTTTGCAGGAATTAAAGAAAGAAACGTTACACTGGGTCTTCCAAGATTAATTGAACTCGTTGACGCAAGAAAGAAACCTGTGACTCCAACTATGGATATTTACCTTGATAATGAATCAAAGAAATCTAGAGAAAAAGCAATTGAAGTGGCCCGAAATGTATTGCAAACCAAAGTCAGTGCATTGATTGCTAATACCGAAACTGACTATTCTACAAATATTAAATTAATTTTGAGTCCAAATAGACTACAAGAAAGAGGATGCTCTGTTGCAGAAGTAGAAACAGCACTTTCATCAAATAAAAAATTCAAGATGGAAGTTACAGGAGAACTAATCACTTTGAATTTAGTTGATGAAGCTGATACTGCAACTGCTATTGCAATTAGAAATAAAGTTCTCAATACTACAGTTAAAGGAGTTCCTGATATTGAACGAGTCACATTAGTTCAGAAAGATGATGACTGGGTAATTCAGACAACTGGTTCTAACATCGCTAAAGTATTGGAAGTAAAGGGAATTGATAAGAAGAATGTCAGAACAAACAATGTCTTTGAAATTGCAGGAACATTAGGTATTGAAGCTGCTCGAAATTCATTAATCGATGAACTTAATCATACTTTGGGTGATCAAGGATTAGAAGTTGATAATAGATACATCATGTTAGTATCTGATTTGATGTGTTCTAGAGGTTATATGCAACAAATTGGTAGACACGGAATTGCTGGAACTAAAGACAGTGTTCTTGCAAGAGCCGCATTTGAAATCACTGTTCCAACAATTGCACATGCTGCACTTGGTGGTGAAGTTGAACAACTCAAAGGTATCACTGAAAACGTAATTGTTGGTAGCAACATTCCAATTGGCAGTGGTACTGTTGACTTGTACATGCAAGTCAGCAAGAAAAAATAGAAACAAGTGATAGATATGGCTGATGAAATTTCTACATTAATGAATAACAGCAAAGATAAAGTTGTTTTACTTCGATTAAGAAACACCAGAACTATTCAGGGTATACTCAAAGATTTTGACATTCACATGAATTTGACACTAGAGGATACTGAAGATGTGACTGAAGAAAAACATGAAAAACTAGGAAAAATTTTACTCCGTGGGGATAATATTTTGGCCGTATCTTTGCCAGAAGAAGAATCTTAGAAATTACTCAATCAAACATTAAATCCTATAAATAATAATTTTTAACATGCTACATGTTTTTCTATTTTTAATTCTACTTGCATTTGGACAATCTGCTCCTGACTACAATGACCCTTACTCTCCAATTTTTACTGACAAGGCAGTGTACACTTGGACTGATAAAGTGAAAATGACAATTATTGCACCTAGCTGGAATTCTGATAGACATTTGGTTGATTCAATTGGAGATACTAATGATCATCCAATCAAAATTGCCACATCTGAGCATTCACTTGAACCTTATCAATTTACAGAGACTGATGTAAATTCTGGAATTTTTACTGCCGAAGTGATCCTTACAGGTTTTACTCATGATGCTGATGGTGATGGCACTTTTGATACAAACCCTAGAACAATTGGTAATGGGCCTACAAGTGGATTTTTACAAGTAGACAGGGACTCTGCAATCACAATATCTTTTGAATTTGCAGACGGTGTCGTATTGGTTGAATCAGTGCCTGTAAGCTGGAATCTTGGAACAATCGATTTTGTTGAGGATCTGCTCTATCTTGAAAGTTCTGCTGTTATCCGTGTTGTGGATTTTGACATGAATCTAAACCCTGAGGCTCTAGATGATTTACTGATTCATGTTTTTTCAGATTCTGATGTTGCAGGAATCACTGTTAACGCAATTGAAACATCTGAAAGTTCAGGTGCATTTGTTGCAACAGTCTCTTTATCCCAGAACTCTTCTTCGAGTGGAAACAGACTTTATTCTCTTCCTGGTGATACTCTATTTGCAAAATACGACGATCATACTCTTCCAAAACCATATACAAAATCAGATAATTTAGAAATCAAAACTATGATCACAGTTGATTCATCAATTCACCCTATCGATAGGATTGAAAATTTACCCATTACTTTTTCTACTGGTTTGGGAAATCCCTTGGATTCTTTCTCACAGAACACGCAGATGCAAATAGTTGGAACAATTAGAAATGATCAAGAGTTTAAACAAAAATTTGTTTATCTCTTTCAAGTAAAAAATGATCAAAATTACGTTGAATCATTATCATGGGTTCAAGGAGAAATATCTCCTAACCAAATTCTAGATGTTTCACAATCTTGGATTCCTAAGGATTCTGGAAAATACCAGATTGAAACTTTTGTCTGGAACTCTATTGGTAATCCGACAGCTCTTGCGTCGTCAATGTTTACACAAATTGATGTTAAATGAAAAGTATAATTTCTACGTGATTATTAAATACAAAATTACGTTCCTACCTTTGTGTTAGGATATGTTTTAGTATTATCATTAGTGCTAACCGTATTGTCTTCTATTGTTCTCATAGATGTTTTTGCGGATTCATTTAGCGTAAGTTTTGATAAGGAATTCTATGATCTTGGTGATTCCCTAACCATTTCAGGCCAAATCCTTGAACTTGGAATGCCTGTAATTACAATGAGCGTGTATGATCCAGATGGAAAAATTCTGTCTGCAAATAATTTAGAAATTACATCAGAACAAATGTTTTCTAAAACAATACTTCTTGACTCTCCATTTTATAAAAAAACTGGTCAATATAAGGTGAAACTAGACTATGGGCAAGCTTCACAAAACCATTATTTTGATGTTCAAGATGAATCTTCAGAGCCTGAAATTATAATTAAAAAAGACACAAAACCTGACATTATCCTACTTTACACCGAACAAAAACAATACACTGACAATGACGTGATAAAAATTACCGGCCAAGTTTCAGCAATGGATTCGCCAACTATCTTAATAGGAATCTATGATCCGTTTGGAATGCCTGCTGGATTTTATTTTGGTACGATTGATTCTAACTTAGAATTTACTACAAGCTTTCTTGTAAAAGACGGTGTAAATTTTAGAGTGGATGGAACATATTCTGTAAAAGCACATTATGCTGAATCAGAAGCAGTATATTCTTTTGATTATTACAAAATACCACAAGCAATTGAAGATTCTTTAGATGATAAACCAAGTGATTCTAAACTAGATGACAAAATACAAACAACTGACAAAATACAAACAACTGACAAAACACAAACAACTGACAAAACACAAACAACTGACAAAACACAAACAACTGACAAAACACAAACAACTGACAAAATACAAACAACTGACAAAATACAAACAACTGACAAAATACAAACAACTGACAAAACACAAACAACCAATGAATCGCAAAATAATTCCAAATCCATTGATGATTCTACGATAATTAAAACACCACAAAAAACTACAAATGATAACACTCAGATTAAAACTATACAAAAAGAAATTCCTATTAAAAAAATAAATGATTCAGAAAATAAAGTAACCACAACTATCCAGGAAAAACTTCCAACACAAAATAAAATAAAAAAAGAAAATAATTTGTCTGTAGAAGATATCGAGTTGGGAAAATTACTAAATCAAATCCAATTAGAATGTGATTCTAGCACATATGCTGATACCATTTCATACTATGATGGAATGGGCCCTGCATTGTATCGATTGTGCAAGTTTGATAGTTCGTTGAATTTTTTTAATGAATCATTGATCAATGATCCCGATAATGTTGAAATTCTTGTTAACAAAGGCTCAGCATTAGGGAAATTAGGCTATTTCTCTGAGGCTATAATATTCTATGATCATGCCCTCCGAATTGATCCAAATTTCCTTCCTGCCAAAAATAATAAAGCAAATGCTCTTGCTAACTTGGGGCAATTAGATGATGCCGTTTTATTATACAATCAAGTTTTGAACAAAAATCCAAATTATCTCACAGCTGCAAAAAATCTTCACATTGCAATGTCTACCCTTCCTGATTTGACAAATAATTCATTTGGTTCAGAGGTAGAGAAAATCGATTATTCTGAATCTTTTTCTGAAAATAGTAATTCTGTTGGTTCTGAAAAACAAAAACTAAATGATTTTTTTGATGAGGTAAGTACTGCATTTTCAACTTTAGGTTCATTATTTGGTTTTCTAAACTAATTTCCTAATATTACACGCTTGATTTTTCAATAAACCTATAAAGCCCTGACATGACGATCGTCTTAAGGAAAACAAATGAGTAAGATACTTGAGAAGTCATTGAGAGATGCCCGTAAAGAAGATAAACTAACCATGGGTACCAAACAAGTTTTAAACTCAATAAAAAGTTCCAAGCTAATTGTATTGTCTCAATCAATGAAAAAAGAAATGTTTGAGCAAATTGAATCAGATGCAAAAAAAGAAAAAATACCTCTAGTAAACTTTCAAGGAACATCAGTCGCATTAGGAAAATTATGTGGCTTACAATTTAGAATTTCAACAATTTCATTTACATCCATAGATGATGCTAGCATCAAATCAATTTTAAAAGATACACAAGCTGAGGAAAAAAATGATTAATTGTAATTCCTTGAATGTAAGTTTAAATGAGACATTTTTTGTTCGGAGATAAATAGGAATTATAATGACACAATCAATTAAACTCACAACTGATCAAATGCGAATGATGTCACTTTTCCAAAATGTAACTGGTGCAACAGCACGTGATTGTGTTGAAGATGAAAAACAAGATAGAGTAATTTTTGTAGTTAATGCTGGTAAAATGGGTCTTGCAATTGGCAAGGGTGGTATCCATATCAAATCATTACAGAATATTGTTAAAAGAAATGTCGAATTGGTAGAATTTGATGATGATCCAGCAAAATTTCTGTCTAATTTGCTTAATTCAAAACTAATTTCTGAAGTAAAAATAAATAAACGTCCCGATGGAACAAAGCAGGCAATAGTTATGGTAGATGCAAGAAAGAAAGGAATTGTAGTTGGAAGAGAGGGAAGAAACGCAGAGAAAGCAAGACTTCTTGCAAAACGATATTTTGATATTAGCAGTGTATTGATTAACAGTCCTGAACGGGCAACTCTGGAGATGTAATATATGAGAAAATCACCCCTTGGATTATTTGCTGGAAGAGTTCTTACAACTAAAAAGAAAAAACAAAGATGGGCAATCTCTACATTCAAGAGAAGAAAACTCGGTATTGATAAAAAGGCTGATCCACTGGGAGGAGCACCTCAAGCACGTGGTATTGTTTTAGAAAAAGTAGGTATTGCTGCAAAACAGCCAAACTCTGCTATTAGAAAATGTGTTCGTGTACAATTAATCAAAAACGGAAAAACTGTTACGGCATTTTTGCCACGAGACGGAGCCATGAACTTTATTGATGAACACGATGAAGTACACATTCAAGGTATGGGTGCAACACAAGGTGGTGCAATGGGAGATATTCCTGGTGTTAGATTTAAAGTTTTCAAAGTTAATGGTACTGCATTGCACGAACTGGTTATTGGAAAGAAGGAGAAACCAAGGAGATAGAGAAATGGCACAAACTAAAAACTTGTTATTGTTTAGAAAATGGGATTTGTCTGATATCGAAATAAAGGATCCTGGATTAAAAACTGCAATCTCTTTGAGAAAGCAAATTCTTCCTTACACTTATGGTCGTTCTGCATTAAAGAGATTCAACAAAGCAGATGTTAACATTGTTGAAAGATTAATCAATAAAACAATGCACTTTGGAAAGAAGTATGCAAAGAACACAGGTAGAATGACTGGAAAGAAAACTAAACTTCTCAATACTGTAAAAACAGCTTTTGATATCATTGCACTAAAAACTGGCCAAAATCCTGTCGAAGTTCTAGTTCGAGCAATTGAATTTTCTGCTCCAAATGAAGACACTACAAGAATCGTATATGGTGGTACTGTTTATCATGTATCAGTAGACGTTGCTCCAATCAGAAGGGTAGATTTGGCTCTAAAGTTTATCGCAGATGCTATCAAAGAATCAACATTCTCTAATCCAAAACCTATTGAAGAGCACATGGCAGAACAACTCATGCTTGCAGCAGCAAATGATCCTTCAGCACCTTCTGTAAAGAAGAAACACGAGTTAGAAAGAATAGCACAAGCATCAAGATAGTCTTTTTAGAAATTTTTCCAGTAGCCCGAGGCAGATTCGAACTGCCGTCTCCGCCTATCCATTCTTGAGATCCAGAGGGCAGAATCCTTGACCACTAGACTATCGGGCTACTAAAATAAACCCGAATGATTTAGCATATAATCATTTGTTGTAATTACTTTAGTCTGACTTCATGAATTACTGCTGCATAATCACAATCTGCTTTTAATCGCATGTAAGGAATTAATTTGTAATGAATTGAATAGATGTTGCCTTCTTTTAACAAAATTCCTTTTTGTAATAATGATGCTAATCCCCTTGATGGAATCGTAATTGAAATGTTTCTTTCTTTGCATATTTTTTCTCTTTTTTCTTGAAATTGTTTTAGAGAAAATGAAACATCATTGGTTTCCAAAATTAATGGCCAAACAATTTCTGCCCAAACAAATCTTCTGTTCTCTGTTGCAGAAGCATATTTCCCTTTTTCACTCAACATTAATAACATCTGCAACATATGTTATAATTTATCAGTTGTCTCAAAAAGAAATTGAAGAATCACTAGATTTACTGCAAAAAGATTGGGATGTTGACCCGATCCTGCGCAATTTTATGTTGGGAAAAATTATTGATGTTTCTGATTATCCAATCAAAGTCAAAGATGTCATCTTTCATGTTCCGTATCTTAATTCAGAAAAAAAATACATCTTGTGGAAGTGCTATTGGCCTGACTGTCACAACTGTTGTGATAGACAAGGCAGATTGCCTTTATCCTCTGATGATTTAATCACAATTGGCAAAGGGCTCAAATACAAAAAAACTTCAGATTTTATAAAAAATGAAACTCTAACTGTAACATATCAGGAACCTGGTCCATCAGGACAATTGACAACAATGACTACAATCAATCTCAAAAGAAAAACAGATGAGACGGAAGCTGATGATGGCACTCACATCTCTTGCAGATTTCTAGATGGTGAAGGGGGCTGCTCCATGCATCCAGACAGACCTGGAGTGTGCTACCTGTATCCTTTCTCTAGCTGGCTTGAGAACGAACAGGGTAAAGCCCGAGTCCATGCAACGTATCAGTTTACAGGTGACTGTCCTGGGTTTTACTTGGCTGATTCTCTTGATCCAATGAAAGACGAATTCAAGGACTATTCAAAAACTATATACGATTACAACATGGCATCAAACAGAACAAATCGTGAAGGATTTGGATCTGTTAGTTTTTCTTAGGCCTTGGCAACTTTGAGTAAATCTGAAATTTTAATATCCATTCCAAATCTTGCCTCGTTCTTTTTCATATAGAAAAAGATTGTCAAAAAGTCTGGCAATGCCTTGATGAAGCTAAAGTCCTTGTGAATTTTTGCTCGAACAAAATTAAACACTTTGGCATAGACCTTGTAGTGCTTCTCAACTGCCTTCTCATATGCTGTAAAGTCATACATGTTCTCTACAAAAATATCCACACACTGCATTGATGGAATGATTCCTTCCCCCAACAATGCATAGACAGTACCTATTGATTCCCCGACTCCTACAACTTTACCTGAATAGTATGGCTTGCATCTATCTGGAGTTGCAAGTCTGATTGGCCTGCCCTTTGTTTTGAGAACCTTGCCTCCGTGCTTTTTTAGGAAATCATCAGTTGCCTTGATGTGTTGTTTATTGTAATCCCCTGCTCCAATGTGGGCCCATTTCTCGCCCAGTGGGAAATACCAGAAATATCCTGACATTCCAGGAAATGGCTCAATGTAAAAGTCATCATATGGCACGCCGTTTTCATATTCTACTTTGTATTCATATGTTGGTAAGAAAAAATCCTCTTTCATTTTTGGCAAATATGCTCTGCTAAAACCTGTACAGTCTACTATCATGTCGTATTCTTTTTCTAATTCCTCAAGCTTTGGTGCTTCTCCGTAGATAATTTTTGAATCTTTTATGAAATCCTTGATTAGTGCTAGTTTGTCATATGTGCACATTCCGTGCAGTCCGATATCGAATTTAATGTCATTGTTCATCTTGACATGCATGTTTTTTCCATCATGAATTAGAAAGTCATTAAAATCTCGGTCTACTTTTTTGCAAAATTCTGTCAGTACTGGTTTGATTGTACCCCATGCACAAATTGAATCATGGTTTTCTTCTCTGTTTCTCTCATATCCTGTAACGTCATGTTCTAAATTTTTTAGTCTGGCCATAAGATAAGAGCCTGCTACTCCCATGCCCATCACTGCAATCTTCAAGATGTTTGCCGTCGGCTTGGGCCTAATAAATATACTATCTGTTTTTGTTCAGGTAAATTCTCAATAGTAGGAAAGGATAGTGTCGGTTAAATATCAAATTCACATTACTCATTATAAGAAAAGGTGAATCTGTCGTCTGATAACAATCGTTTCAGGCCTTAAGACAAATTACTGTCATCAGAAAACCACTGGTTTCTGATCTTAAGCAAAGAGCTGTCATCTGCACTCTTTTTGGTGCTGATCTTAAGCTCAATTACCTTTTCGTTTCATTTATTTTACATAATTTTTGTTATTCTTTTATGGATGTCTTTGAAGCAATAGAGACTCGTCGTGCAATCAAAAAATTTGACAGCACATACAAGATGAGCAACAATGATGTTCAGAAATTAATGGAGCATGTAATTTTGGCTCCGACTAGCTACAACCAACAGAACTGGAGATTTGTATATGTAACTGACCGGGATGTAAAAGAAAAGATTTCAGTGGCAGCCAGAGGTCAAGCCCAACCAAAAGATGGCTCTTTGGTGGTAATACTGTGTGGTGACATGAATGCATGGAAAACTGAACCTATACGATACTGGAAGAATCATCCTGCAGAAAAACAAGAGACAGTAAAAGCAGCACTAGAAAGAAAATATGATGGCAATCCTCAAAATCAACGAGATGAGGCAGTCCGTTCTTGTGGAATGGCAGCTCAAACAATAATGCTTGCAGCAAGACAAATGGGATTGGATTCTTGTCCTATGGTAGGATTTGAGTACGATGAACTATCAGAGTTGATAAAATTACCTGAGGATCATCTGATAGTCATGATGGTGGTAGTTGGCAAAAGGGCAGAAGATGCTGCAGTTCGTGGAGGCCAGTTACCTTTAGATCAGGTGGCCTTTGAGAATAGTTTCTAGATTTTTGAATATATTTTATTATGATAACGTAACACATGCTTCATGGGTGCAGGAGAGGCAATCAAGAAATTAGAGACACCAAACTAAGGGTTGCAAGTAATTTTAGATAATCTTGATGAGCAACTATGGGCAATCCGTTCAGATCCTAAACTATCAGGGATGGTTAATAACTTGGAGACATTATTTTATGCATATCTTAAAACCTAGATGAAGAGCAACAATGAAATCATTGAATTATCAAAGAAATAAAATTATTCTATAGGAAACCTTAACTCTTATCTTGATTATATACAATAGATTGACTTGTTTCAGGTGTGATGGCAAAGGTAGATTACGAAATCAGTTTGGTCTTTATGAGAAATGTGAGTCGTGTCAAAAGACCGATATGACTTTTGAAAAGATAGATGATTAGGATTCTGATGATTAAGTAATGGTGTTTGGTTTTAAATTTGGATTTTTAAAGTTTAAAACCGTATCTGAGAAATTTAGAAAATCATTGTACATTGGAGATAACAAACGATGTACAAAATGTAATCGCCTTTTATCAAAGTATACAAAGAGCGAACTGTGTTATTCCTGTCAGAGCGAATCTTAGATAACTAAAAGAAAAAAACGAGGATTCTCTAATCCTCATAGTCTGATTCCGAATCATCGTCTTCGAAATCATCGTATTCTTCTTGTGCTTCACGATTATAACTCATGGCAAATGTGGGTTGGAATTCTTGGATTTAAACAATATGAATGATTTATTCTATCTTTGATAAAATCAATATATAGAGAAAAAAACGAGCTTCAAAAGATTATTTCTTTTTAGAAGCTGTCTTTGTTGTTTTTTTAGCTGCTGCTTTTTTAGCTGCTGGTTTTTTAGCTGCTGGTTTTTTAGCTGCTGCTTTTTTAGCTGTTGCCATAACTCAAATGGTAATTTTACATGGATTTTTATTCGTGAAATTAAAAAAAATACACTAATGAGGTATTATTTTAAACACTTTTTTTCCGAGTTTTAGATCCCAATATCTTTAAGTTGATAATTCTTTGAAACAAATTATGGACGGTGCAGATCTTGCAAGACGTGATCATCAGAGAAATAAATCTGAAATTGTCAATCTAGTAAAAGACATGTTCAAGCAAAACAAATGGGGATATGAAGAATACAAGAATCAACTATATGATCTAGTTCTAAAAGACGAGGCTCTGGTAAAGGATGTGATATCAAAAATAAGGCAGGAGAAAGGACTGGAATGAAGCCTGAATCAGTAAAAATTTTGATTGGTGAGATAGATTACAAGCTTGGACGCATTGAATTCTTTAAGGGCAGATTGGAAGAATGGGAGAATAAAGAGGACAAAGAGTATGACCAGTCCCTCAGACGACTAAATAAGCTAATTGACGAGGCAGTTAATCTCATTCGGATCATGAAAATTGAAGGATTGGAAGAACTTGCATCATATGAGGATGTGCTCCAAAAACTCTTTAAATAATACACAACTCTTAACTTTTAGTAATTTCCGAATTAACTCATTGGAATATGAAATTGTGAAAAACCCGATGGGGTTAATCGAGTTTACATTAAACAAGGGTGAGAAAATTACTGCAGAGGCCGCTGCCATGGTTTACATGAAAGGAAACATCGTTACAGAGACTAGGATGAGAAAGGGCGGATTCTTCAAGTCGCTCAAAGCTGCCGCTCTTGGAGGCGAATCGTTTTTTGTCAACGAGTTTATCGCAGAAGAGGATAACTGCAAGCTAGGCATTTCTGGCAACATGCTAGGGGACATTGAGGTAATTGATGTAAATGAAGAGTTTATCGTCCAGTCCGGCTCTTTTGTCGGTTCCACAACTGATGTAACACTTGACACACAATGGCAGGGATTTACCAAAGGCATCTTTGGAAGCAATCTGTTTATGCTAAAAACAGTTGGTAATGGAAAAATGTTTGTCAATGGATGGGGTGGCATACTAAAACAGGAACTGGCATCTGGTGAGAAGATGATACTTGATAACTATCAGCTAGTGGCACTAAGTTCTACTGCTGGATATCGTGTAACTAAACATGGAAGCATGAAGACTACGTTATTTGGTGGGGATGCTTTGGTAATTGAGGTCGTAGGACCAGGAACTGTCTATTTACAGACTAAAAATATAATGGAGTTTGTTCGAGCAATAATTCCGTTTTTACCCAAAAGAAACTAGCATAAAAAATTTCATTGTATGAATTACATCTGCAGAGTTTGTTTGCGTTGCGCCTGATAAGAATGCAAATAAAGATGGGGGTTTGGTGTAAAAAATAATGGGATTCAAGGACAAGTTTGTAGGCGATAATACTGGAAATGTCTCAATCAAAGTACAATGCACTGGGTGTGAGAGAATAACCGTAGTTAGAATTCCATCTGGGAAATCATTTGAGAAATGGAATGAGAAAACAACTTGTAGTCTTTGTGGTGGAAAAAGCTGCTGGGAAAAACTCACCTAGTTTGTCATCAATCTCTTTAGATTCTAAAATTACCACTAGCAATTTAGTTTGATATTTTTGATATACTAAAAAAAACACATCTGAAACTATGGTTATGAAATTAGATAGCAAGAAGACATTGATTGCAGGGCTGGGAATTATATTGTTGATAATAATTTTTGGTGGATTTATCATTACTATATTTTTGATTCCACAATGCAAGGAAGTTTTATGCTAGATTCTGAATTTGATTTGGATTGGTCCGAATTTTCATTCTTTGATTGGATTCCAAAGGTAATCCGACTGCAGTCAGTCAGAGATGATGATTGGCAAATTACTCACAAGTCAATGCTTGGGACGACTCTGGAATTCAAATTTGAAACTTTGAAAAACTGGCTAGAACAAAACAATAATTCTGAAAAATCCCAAGTTCAAACCCAAAACTATGTCCAAGCTCTGAGGCGAAGTGGTCTGATTGAATAACCTGATAATTGTTGTTATTGTGTTTGCAGTTGCAATTGGTCTTGGAATTTTAGCCAACTCAAACTATGGGCAGTATGTGGTGGAGCGAGACCAGAGAAACTTGCAAGCCTCAGTTGCTGATTGCAAGAATCTGTTCTCTCAAGGAATGAAACAAGATGATTGTATTACAAAATCACTTGAGGTCTTTGGAACTGATTATCAAAAGACTCAGTGGGAGCAGAGATTAGACTACCCTTGATTTATGGGAATCGTCCCTCTCTGACTTTGGATTCAATTGAGATTGTTTCGAATTTGTCTGAATCATCAACTGTTATGGTATCTTTGCTATTCCTAAAAATTCTAACCAAAACCCTCTAGTTTCATATTTGTTTGATGTATTTGTGACTAGATTTTACAAGATGATTTTTCTATCTAAGACCAAGTCACAACTTTTTCTCCATGTTTAGAAAAAGCTAAAAACAATCCTAATGTAATGCGCTTATTTGCCCTCGCTGGAAGAATCTCGTGATAATAAATTGGATTGATTATCACCAAATCCCCTTGATTTGGCTTTATCTTTACAGATTCATTACAATCTGAAATCACACCTTTTGAATAACCAAAATCGATGTTACGAAACTTTTCATCTGATTTTTTCCATGATTTTTTGTGCAATACTAATTTTCCCCTTTTTTGAGATTGCTAAATATACAATACTGTGGATAGTTGAATTGGAAATTTGGAAATATCAAAACCCTTTGCTTCATAACTTGCATTGTCTCTGTGTATTGGAGCAAAATCTCCTAATTCATGCAGTCTGATTACTTCACATGCATATTTTTTTCCATCTTCTACTGCAATAGTGACCTGTTTTTCAGGAAATAGCACTTGTAATGTTTTGTGAATTTTTTTCCTTGGATCCTCCAAGCCTGAAAAAACTTGACGTACTGTTTTTCTTAATGCATCTGCTTGAACAAAATATTCTCCTTTTCTAGAAATAAATGATACAAGGGAGATGCCAATCTTTTTCATTTTTTCATTATTTTCAAAAATTTTTGTCTCAATTCTTTTGGATATTGTTCTACATGAATCATTATTGTAAAAATTCCTAATTATTAATGCAGGTGATTCTCCCGTAATGATCTTCTCTATGATATTTTCATTTTGACCTACTCTTTACAGTCTATTTCTATTGGATTCCACTGTAAATTCATCTAATATCCACCTTGACCTGAATGTGAAACAACCGATGCTAGAGTTCCATCATTTTCTTTGTCTTTAATTTCACATTTTACAAATGATCCAACTAAATTTTCTTGTATTTGCTCTTTTGTGCACTCGTTGGGATCTGCAGGGAGACTCATTATGTCAGTTTGAAGAATCTTTATTTTCTCAATTTCTGAATAGTCGCCCTTGTTTCCATCTTTTTTGTGTGTCACACAGCTCAAAAATCTGACCCAACAAAACATTTCCTACGTTTCCCCAAATTATGTCCATAAACTGAATTTGTATTTTCTAATATTTATTGTCCCTATTATTTTTTATCTAGTGGTAACTAATTGAAATTAGTGGTAAAAACCTCCTATGATTATTTTATTACCATGTTATCTGGAATAATTAAAAATCCGTTTCTCTGATATAATACCCTTAAGTTTCTAATTTTTAATTGTATATCTATGAATTTCATCACAAGAAAGGTCCTTGAGATGCAGTACAAGAAACTCGATGATTCTAAAAAGAGACTAAACCAGCATCTGGAGAAAAGAGAGTCTCTTGCAAATTCAGATAACAAAAAAGAGATTGAAAAACTCGAAAAATACATTGCCATCTGGAAAAAGAATATCGAGAAAATAGAAAAAGAGATCAAAAAGATAGAAGACAGGGAATCTGATAAAGAATAGACACGCTTAAGTTACCAAGATATTCTGAATCGTATGCAACTAACCAAGAAAGACAAAAAAGCAGTAACTGTAAGTCTAGTACTATTAGTAGGAATAACACTATACACGTTTTCTACTGTTTTAGAATTCTGAATTCACAAGTTAAATTCTCGAATCTTGAAATGATTTGTGACTTTTAGTTCCAACTTGCATTAGTCCTATCAAATTCGAATAACTGCGTCTATTTTATTGCCCATGTTAGTAGGCATATCCCATTCGGTCAAACCCAAACTTATTCAATTAAAATTGCAGGTTTAAATGGTCTTGCGTGTCTTGATTTTCCTTTAGGATCATAAATGTCACTATCTGATTCTGAATACACTTGTATCTCTACACCAAACTCTTTCTTTCCAATACTGGATAATTCTGATGATAAGAATCCTTTTTCATCAAATGACTCTGATTCAAGTTTCATTTGCTTTATCTCCTCCGATTCAGAATGTAAATCCTTGATTACTTTTTGGATATAGTCTGGCATCTTTTTGGCCTCTGTAGTTTCTGGATCTGCAATGAGTTCTTTCATTACAACTCCCATGTTATTTTGTCCACCTACCATTATGCTCAAAATTTTATGATAAACTTTTGATTTCATAGAATCAGAATTTACATAGATTACAATTTTCTTTGGAGTAATCTTTGTAACTTTGAGAATGTTTGAAATATCATCAATAGTTGCTTTTAGTAATTCTTCTGATTGAATTGATGTTGCATCTATCTTTTCTTTAGAGAATTCAGGCCATATTGATTTTGATACCAATCCACCGTTTCCAAGATTCTTCCACATTTCCTCAGATATGTGTGGTGCAAATGGAGACAACATTGCAACTCGTACAGAGTTTATCTGGTGTAATATTCCTGAAACATCTTTTCTTTCTTTAGCTTGGATTCTTTTTTGATACCATCCTAAATCCGTTTCAAAAGTAAACAAAATGTCATGTAGTGCTTCACGCAATCTCATCTTCTCCACAGCTTCTGTAATTTGAGAAATCTTGTTCTGGGTTTTTGATAAAATCCATTTATCTTCGGCTTGTAGTTCGCCAATTGGAGCATTTTTGAGCCTAGAACACTCCTCTAACAGGGCTGCAAGCTTGTTTTGAATACCGTAGACTGATTCCATGTTAAAATCAGCATCCTGCAATAATTCAGCTGATGAAATAATAGCTAATCTAATTGGGTCTGCACCATGGTCTCTAATTGCAGTACGTAGTGGAATGATATTTCCCATACTCTTACTCATTTTAGCCCCATCCATCATGACACTACCGTTAACTACAATTTCTTGTGGCCAGAATTTTTTATCAAATATTGCAACATGATTTAACACAAAGAATGACAAGTGGTTTTGCACTAAATCTCTACCAGAATGTCTTGAATCAACTGGATAAAAATATGTAAATTCTTTTTTCATTGTTTCGATTACGTCCTCACTAAGCTTCGATGTACTTGCAGCTAGTTTTACATCTCCCTTATCTAGCAAAACATAATCAAAGAATTCTCGAGTCAAGTTTTCCGGAGTTACTGTTCCATCATTTACAAATCGTGATAATGTATAGTATGCCATGTAAATTACACTGTCTGATAATGATTCTACAATCCAATCATGATCCCATGGCAGTTTAGTTCCCAATCCCTGTTGTCTTGCACAAGCTCGCTCATGCAACCAATCAATTACTTCAACAAACTCTGTCTTGATGTTACTGGGAAGAATGTTCATCTCATCAAAACAATTGCGAGCTAGTTTCTTCCATTCTTCATCTCCATAATTCAAAAACCATTGATTGTTCAATACTTTGACAACACATTCAGCTCCGCATCTGCAATGCACTGGAGCATTCTCTAGCACTGGGAATTTTTCTAAATGTTTATTCTCTTGAAGCCATGCCCTGATTTTATCACGGCCAAACTGTACCTTCTCTCCGTTAAAATCTCCACACTTTTCATTTAATTTTCCATCCGTAAACTCTTTGAGGTACAATTCTTTGGTGGCCTCTTCAAGCTTGGAATCAGTTTGGTCTGACACTCCTAGTTTTTCACAAATCTGTTTTGCAGGATATTCATCGTATCCTTCAGTAACTATGATTGGTATGGGCTCAATTTTTGAGGCTAGATTATCATTTTTAGCCTTCAAATCCATCAAAGCTTGGTAGTCTTTTGGTGCATGGGCAGGTACTGACATTACTAATCCAGTCCCCATTCCAGGCTCTACAAATTCTGCAGGCAAAATTGGAAGCTCACTGCCATTGGTTGGAGATACAGCTGTTTTTCCTACAAGGTCCTTTCCAGAAATATCTCCAATTACTTTGACCTCTTTTTCAAAGAATTCTATTTTATGTGCACATTCTTCTGAAACTATCCATGTTTCATTATCTACTGTAACTTTTTTGTATGTAATCTTTGGATTGGCCCAAAGATTAGTTACACCAAAAATTGTTTCAGGTCGTAGTGTTGTAACAGGAAATACAAATTCACCAAATGCAAACTTTACAAGGAAATTTTTATCATCTATTTTTGGTTCAACATCACCCATTGTGTCATGTTGTGATACTGGATTCTGGTCTTTTGGACACCATCCAACTGGATGACTACCTTGAATGATTCTACCTTTTTCTTTGAGTGTTGTAATTTGCCATTCGATAAATTTCTGATAACCTGGAACTATGGTTGTAAATTCTCGTCTCCAATCAATTGAATAGCCCATCTCTATCATGCCAGACTTTATCTCTTCATGGAAATAGTCTGCAATCTTTATTGGCTCTACAAATGTTTTGATATCTTCTTCAGGAACATGGTAAATGTTTCTCAGTCCATCAAGAATCTCTTTTTCTCCAGCTTCGATTCTCTTTGCCATCCCAAGTACCGGAGTGCCAGTATAGTGAAATCCCATTGGGAACAATACATTGTATCCTTGCATTCGATAGAATCTTGCATGAACATCAGCTAGTGTGTATGTTCTTCCATGTCCAATGTGTTGCGGAGAGTTGGGATATGGATATGCTACAGTAATGAATTTTTTTGGTTTCTCATTTGGGTTTGTCTCAAAGTCTTTAGATTCTGCCCATGTTTTGCGCCATTTTGTTTCTATTTCATTCCAGTTAATCGTCATTGTTTCATCCTAAAATCATTGATTTTGCTTTGGCTATTGCCTGGTCTTTTTTAGATGTGTCTTTTCCTCCACCTTGAGCAAATTTAGCGTCTCCTCCTCCTGAACCGCCCAAAATTGAGGCTATTTCCTTGGCAATCTTGCCTGAATTCACACCTGAATCAGCCCCTGCAAACACCATAATTCTAACAGTTGGCCCTGATTCGAAAATACCACAAAATGCAGCTTTGCTATCTTTGCCGACTAGCTTTTTACCAAAGTTTTGATGGAAATAATCATCATAATTCTCACTAGATGTAAAGCAAATTTTGTTGTTAACTGTAATGCCATCAAGGTCTCCGGATTCTCCAGATAGTATTTTCTCTAATAGTACGGGAATCTGCTCTCTGGCTTTATTTTTGTTTTCTTCTCTCTTCTTTTCTAGTTGTGCTTTTGCAATTTGTTCTTGCTCTTGTTTCTTTGATTCTTCTTCTTGGTCTTTTACATATTGGAATGCAGTAGGACCTGAGACAAACTCTATTCTAACAACACCGTCCTGAATTCTTTTGGTCTTTGTAATTTTGATTAGTTCAATGTCTCCAGTTTTTTTAACATGTGTTCCACCACAAGCTTCAATGTCCTTGTCTTCAATTGATACAATGCGTACTGATTTTACTGGAACTACCCCGCCCTGGTAAATTCTAAATCCATACTTTTGTTCTGCAGTCCCTCTGTCGTAATAGTTGATGCTTACTGGATGGTTCTCTTTTATCATTTGGTTTGCCGCATCTTCGATTTGTTTTACTTGTTGCTCAGTTAGTGATGAATGATGTGTAATGTCTAGTCTGGCATGATCATCGTCTTTGAATGCAGAGTGTTGCCAAATCCAAGAACCTAACACTCCCCTTGATGATGCGTTGATGATATGAGTACTGGTGTGATTCTTTGTAATGTTTGCACGACGAGTCTCATCAACTTTACAAGATACAGTTTCTCCTTCTTTTGGTACTCCTCCTTCTAATTGGTGAACAATAATGTCTGCATGTTTGTCGACATTAATCACCTTGAATCCTGCAATAGTTCCATAGTCTGGCTCTTGTCCTCCACCTCTGGCATAAAATGAAGTTCTATCTAATACGACTTGATCATCAAAGACCTTGATCACTTTAGCATCAAACTCCATTGGGTCATCTTTGTAAAACAGAGTCTCAGTTTCAGGCAAATCATCCAGTGGAAGTTCTGCAATTGCCTTTTTCTTTTCAGACTGGTGCAAATCAGATAGTTTAGAGTAAAATTGCGAAGGGATTTCAGAAATTGCATCAACTTCCTTGAGGTATTCAGGCGTTATTCCGTCTGACTCGTACAATGTTATCAGTTCATCAACTGTTGGCACGCCTTTCTCGCGAATCTTTTCTGCTTTTTTCTTCATGTGGACTTTGGATTCCTCATATCTTGCAGACTCTAGTCTCAATATTGTCTTGACATCTTCTCTCTGCTCATCAAGCTCAGGATACGTATCTTTGAGATAGTCAATGTGAGTATCAATCAAATCATCAATGTCTAATTTTAGATTCAATCTGTTGATTGTTCCATTAATTCTTCGCAACATCATTCTCAAGTTGTATCCTCCGCCAACATTGCTTGGCAGTGCACCATCTGTAATTGCAAAGATTAGAGTTCTCAAATGATCTGCAATAAGATAAACTCCTTCAAGCGGTGTAATAATTTTGTTTAGCTGTATATCTGTAATCCCTGCATTTTTTACTGCAAGACGTCTTACTTGATTCAAATCATCGAAATGATCAATCTCTTTTGCAATCTCTGTAAAGTATTTTTTCAAAACATCAGAATCTGAATCAATTCCAATCTTTTCAAATAATTTTTGATTGATTGGACCAAAGCAGCAGTCATATGCAGTGGGAGTTCCCATTGTAATCCATGCAAATCTCTCAAGGCCTGCACCCATGTCTATTACTCTCTGGTCAAGTGTGGTATGTTTCCCTAGTTCCCCTTGGAATTCAGTAAATACTGCATTTCCTAGTTCCAGTCCTCTCACAAAGTATTCAAGTGATGGACCAAACGAACCACCACCTGCCCATACGTCTTCAACAAAAACAACTTCTTCTTTTTTAATTCCAAATTGATCAGTCAATAATCTAAAGTCCAAGTCAACACATTCGTCTTTCCAGTATCCTCCCAAATCAGGAACACTGTGTTGCCCTATCATACAAAAACTAGAAAAGTGTCTTCCTGTGACTCCGACATTTTCCAAGTCTTTGAAACGCAGACATGTCTGTGGAACCACTAACGGGTTTGCTGGAAACTCAAAGACTACTTTACTTCCCATAATTCTCTGAAAGTCAACAACTGACGCAATTGTAAAAAACAAGTCGTCTCGCCATCTGCAAACTACAGGGTATCTGCTCACTGATGTGTGATTATTTTTTACAAAAAATTCTTCGACTTGTTTCCATGATTGCGTATAATCAAATCTTTTTGAAGTTGGAGGCTCACCGATGAATGAGTACGTATCCAATCCATCATCAGGACACAAATCTCTGTCTGCATTTAGTGTCCAAAAGAATCCGCCACATTTACTGCAAGACTTTCTTACAAATCCCTGCTCTGCAAATAATTTTACATTATAGTATTTTTCAGGATCTGCTGAAAACTCTTTTAGAATCTGACTTTTATCCAACGAAAAGCCTGCTTGAGACCGATATTAAGAATTGTCGATTAATAATACATTAAATACACTACACATACAACTCTATTCATGTTTGGAAGGAAACCCCAGCTAAAAGAAGGGACTCAGATTTTCTCAATTAAAAAAAATGGTGAGTTTAATGACTTTATTTTTGGTGTAGTTACTGGTGTTGATGGAAGAAAAGTAGGAATCAACGGTGTGATAGTAAATCCCATAGGACTCAAAAACAAAATTGCCCAAGGAAAGACCGGTGATCGTTCTAGAGAAATTCTTGAGCATCCAAACCCTGACAATATAATTTTGGCATTGGTACACAGAGTCGAGCATGAAAATTATGCCGAAGTGTTAGATCTTGATGTTGACAAGTGTGATATTCTTCCACCAAAAGTCTATGCAATGCTAGATGGTTGGGTTCGTGAATCATTACCTGAATTTTTCAATACTGTCTTGTCACTACCAGAAGGCCCTGAAAGGGAAGAGGCAAAACGAGTTTTAAGACATAGAAAGGATACTTTGACTGATCCTAATCTGAAACGTACAGTGTATGCTGTTTGCAGAAGTCTCAAAATTCTGAACTAGTTTTCAGGCGTGAGTTCTCCATAGTTTTATATTATCCAGTAAGAAAATCTCGATACAATGGAATATGTTTACGCTGCTTTACTTCTTCATAAACTAGACAAAGAAGTTAACGAGGCAAACCTCACATCAGTTGTCAAAGCATCTGGTGCTGAAGTTAACGAAGCCCAAGTTAAATCTCTAGTTGCAGCCTTAGCCGATGTTAACATCGATGAGGCAGTTAAAGCCGCACCAGTAGCAGTTGCAGCAGCACCAGCAGCCGCAGTAGCAGATGCACCGGCAAAAGAGGAGAAGAAAGAAGAACCTAAAAACGAAGAAGCAGCCATGGAAGGATTGTCTTCCTTATTTGGCTAAACAACTTTTCTTTTACAAATTTAATTTTGTTAATTTTAATTACTTCTAGATCGCATTCTCTATTGGTTGGTTGATTTCTCTTTTCCAATAGATGGTTTCATTAGCATTCTTGATTACTTGGGTACCATAGCATTTGCAGTAACTGGAGCTTCAAAAGCAATTGCACACAAGGCAGATATTTTTGGAATTATTGTATTGGCCACTGTAGTCGGTGTTGGCGGTGGTGTAACACGTGATGTTATTTTTGGAAGATTTCCAACTGCATTCTCTGATCCTATCTATGTATCGTTGACGGTAACAGTTGGAGTTGTAATGTTCTTTTTGTTTAGACGACTCCAAAAACAGATGAACGTCTGGTTAGTCTTTGATGCAGTTGGGTTGGGTGTATTTTCAATATTGGGCGCATCAATTGCACATCAAGTAGTTGGCTTGGAATTTTTACCGATGCTCTTTGGTGGAATGATTACTGCAATTGGCGGTGGAATACTCCGAGATGTGTTTGTACGAGAGATACCCATTGTATTTGTAAAAGAAGTCTATGCTATTGCAAGCATAATTGGAATTGTGATATTTTATGCAATGCTCTCTTCTAGTATTGATACCCAAGTATCATCTATCCTTGGAATTGCTGTGGCAACTGGAATAAGATTACTTGCAATGAAGTTTAACTGGAATCTTCCAAAGGTTCGAGAGTCTTAATTTTTAGTCTTATAATTTGAGTTTACCTGACTCTATTCCTTCTTGAATAATGTTAATCAAATTCTCCACAGTACAATTTCTCATCGACTCTGGCATGGTATGTGCATCATATTCTCGAAACCTGCTGATCATCTTTTTTCGTATTACCATCTTTACAATACCTGGCACTTCGTCGTTAAACTTTTGCTTTATGTGGTCTAGTATCTCATCGATATCTTTTTGGTCCATTTTGTTTTTTCAGAACTGATTAGAGATAAAGTATTCTAGACTATGATAAGAGTATTTGAGAAATTATGCAGGGGTGTAATCTTTTGCTTGGTCTGCAACTGCCCTTGCTTGTGCATCTGCTTTTTGCAAGATTTGCTCTTTTGTCTCATCTGTCATAAATCCAGATTCTATTGACAAAGAGCGTGCATGTTGTGATGCTTTTGCAAGGATTTGTGAGACATTGTCTGCAGTAATGTATCCTGCCTCGATAGATAGCGATACTGCCTCTTGGTGGAATTGTGCAAATGCATTTCTTATCTTCTCAACATCGATGACCATTTCTGCTTCTGCATATCTTTGACCTTCTTCTAATGCTGAGTAAAGTGAAATTCCTGCCTCTACTGGCTTGATATCTAATTTACCTAGAATTGATGCTAGTTTTTCATTGATTATTCCTCCTTTCTCTACTGGAGTACTGTCTTTTGCAATCCAAATTGTTCCTTGATCAATCTTTGTTGGAATTCCTGCCTCTTTGAATTCAGTAAGCATTGGACCTGGTGCAATTCCTGTATTTTTAGCAGGGACTACAATGTCAATGCTTGCAACATCTCCACCTCTTGCTGCCATCATGATTTTATTTTTGGCAAGAAGAACGTTTAGCTTGAATGGTGACATGTTTGTAAATATGAACATGATTTGTCCTTTCAAATCACCGATAATGTCTTTGATTCCTGGAATGTCTAGTGTCTCAAGTGCTTTAGCTGCAACCTTGTCTTTGACACAGACAAATTCTACTTCTCCCTTGAGTGTTTTTCTTAATGGTAAGATTTGAGTTGAACGAACTTTTTGCATTTGAATAATTGATACAACTTTGTATTTTTTTGGTAACTCTTGTAATTGTTGATACATCTGGGTTTTTCTTTTAGGATAACTAGTTCTATTTTCATGCATACTTCTTCTTAACCTCTTGTGCTTGCTTTACTGGTTTACCCATTGTAGTTTTGATTAAAATTTTTCTAAGATTTTTCTCACCGTTTGGCAATTTCTTTTCAACTGCATTAAGAATTGCATGTGCATTGATTGCCAAATCTGCGTCTTCCATAGTTACATCACCAATTTTAGCTGAGATTGAAAGTGATGCTCTTGTTCTTACCTTGATGCATGATCTGAATCTTTGCAAGAATGCGTCAATTGATGCATCAAAAGGAACTGGTGTTGGCATTTTTCCTCTTGGACCTAAAAGTTGACCCAAAGTTTTACCGACAGTTGGCATTACTTTGGTATCTGCTAAGAAGAAATCATATTTGTTAATGAATTTCCTAGATTCTCTTTTGTTAGTTCCAAATTTTTCTAGTTCTTCTGTTCCAATTACCGAATCTGCTTTTGCAGCTTTTGCTTTTTGGTTCATATCCCCTGTTGCAATAATGCATACTCTTGCAGGAGAACTGGTTTTTGGTAATTGGACAACTTCGTTAATTGCAAATCCTTTCTTTACATCAATATCTTTGAAAGTAATGATCAACTCTACGGCTTGTGTGAATTTTCTCTCTTTTGTGGAAGCTTTTGCGTCTTTTACAAGATCAACTAGCTGAGCATCTGTAATCATTACGAATCAATTCCTAGAAAACCTACTTAAAATCGTTTAGAGGTTTGGGTTTTTTGCTAATCGTTTATTTTAAAAAATTACATATTTTTAGTAATATTCTTACAAATAAGGCAAAAATGTTGCTGAAAACCTACATATATTAATTCAGAACCTTGTTTTTTGAATACGTTGCATCGTTTTGATGAATTAGATATGAAATTACTTTATGAATTGACTCGTGACGGCTCTATTTCCGTTCCTACACTATCAAAAAAATTGGGAATTAACGCCTCTGTATTGTATAGCAGGATTAAGAGACTGATGAAAAAGAAACTAATCAAAAAATTCACCATCGAAATAGATGATTCACTCCTAGGAATAGGAGTCAAAGCAAACGTTGGGATAAGCCGAGATCCTAAACTCAAGGACTCCATTCACAAAAAATTCATGGAGACTGCCGAAGTCATATCCATTTCAGAGGTCACTGGCAGATTTGACATTATGGTTCAGGTATATGCCAAGAACCTTGAAGCACTTCACTCTATTGTAATTGAAAAGATTGGAAAAATTGAAGGCATACAAAGTACTGAGACCTTTGTAGAGTTACAAAAAACCGATAAAGATCCTGTTTATCTGATTCAATAATTATTTGAATTTCTCATCCCACTTGCCTTCGTTAATTTCGGCAGTGATTTCTTTTGGAGTCTTTCCTTCTACTTTGACTCCTAATGCAAGACATGTTCCAATGATTGTCTTTGCAACTGATTTAATTGATGAAGCATAAGATTTCTCTAGTTTTGTGTTTGCAACTTTGAGTATTGCATCCATTGTGACATCTCCTGCCCATTCTGTACCTGATGCGCCAGAGCCTTTCTGGACTCCTGCTTCTTTCATGATTAATGCAGCAGCTGATGGGATTCCGATTTCGATTTCATACTTTTTTGTATCGCTATCCACAACTACTGTAACTGGAACTTTCATTCCTTCAAAGTCTTTAGTCTTTTCATTAATTGCACTAATGACTTCCATGATGTTGACTCCTAGTGGACCAAGTGCTGGACCTAAAGGTGGACCTGCTGATGCTGCTCCGCCTGTTACAAGTGACGATACTTTTTGTTCTCCCATGTTAAATCAGACTCTAAATGAAAATTTAATCCTTCCTAAGCCTCACTAGACAGCTTTAGGTAGTTTGCGTCTACTGTGACTGGTAATTGGTATGATGCATCAAGTAAAACCACGGTTGCCTCTTCTTTGTCGACATCAATTCTTGTAATTGTTGCCTTCATTCCCTTGAATGGGCCTCCTGTAATTTCTACGATATTATCTACTGTTAATTGTGAAACTGTTGATTTCTTTACTAGATATCCTTCAATGTCTTTGAATTCTAATTCTCCTCTTAATTGACCTCTGATGTGTCTTACGCCTTCTACTGCCAAGTATGCATCACTTGGATTGATTGCTTCAATGACGACATAGCCTTTCAAATCACTTACCCAAAACACTGATTGAATGTTAATCTGATTTGCATTGGCTTTAGCTTCTAATAATCTCATTACCACTTTTTCTTGTCCACCAGTGGTTCTAATTGCAAACAAATGTGATTTGATTTCTTCAGACATGTTACCTACCAAATGTAATTACCGAAAAGACAAACTGAATTGTAAAACCAATAGCTCCTACTCCTGCTATTCCTAACAAAACAAGTCTAAGATGTTGTGAATACTCATCCCTGTCTGGTTTCTTGGCCATTTTCATAGTGTTGGCCATGTTCTTGACAGTCTGCTTAGGGTTCATTGCCTGAAATTAATAAGGTGTCCTTATATCTCTTATCTCATGGAACTGTTGGTTGCGTATCAAGATGACCCCGCCGGCCATAATATGGCAAAATTTCTTTCAAAAGAAATGACTTTGAAAGATGATATTTTTCGTGGGAAATATTATGATCTTGTAATAATTCCAACTCCTGCAATTTCTGCTGATTGGCTTGAAGAAAAATATGATTATGATGGATTTATTTTTCTCTCAAAACATGCAGCAGAATCAGGGGAACTCGCTTTGACTTGTCATAGTACTGGAAATTTTTCCACTGCAAAGTTTGGCGGAAATGACAATCAGGTCGCAATCCCAAAACCTGATTTTCAAAAAGTATATCTTCAGACATTAAAGAAAAACCAATCAAAGTTTTCTGATTTTCAAATTACCCTAGAAGCAACTCATCACGGACCTACTGCATTGAGCAAACCATCTATTTTTGTTGAAATTGGAACTACTGAAAAACAATGGACTGATGAGTCGTTGTGCAGTTCTGTTGCATCACTAGTCCACCAAGTAATGTCACAACCAATCAAAGAACATCCTGTTGCAATTTGTTTTGGTGGAACTCATTATCCATCAAAATTCACTGATGAATTACTAAATGGAAAGTTTGCACTAGGAACTGTAATTCCAAAACATGCTTTGGATAATTTGGACGAAAAATTATTCTCTCATATTTTACAGCAAAACAACGTGGCAAAAACTGCTCTTTTAGATTGGAGAGGATTGGGTCCGAATAAACAAAAAGTTCTCACTCTTTTAGAGTCAACAGATCTTGAGGTAATCAAGATTTGAATCTTTCAGAAAAGATTTACAAAAAATTGCTTGAAGTGCCTAAAGGACAAATCACAACTTATGGTGAATTGGCAAAAGCTGTTGGACTAAAAAATGGTCAAAGAGCTGTTGGAAAAATAATGAACAAAAATCCATACCCTGTGATTATTCCTTGTCATAGAGTTGTAATGTCTACTGGAAAAATTGGTGGATATGCATATGGAGAACATGTCAAAATAAAGATGCTAAATGATGAAGGTATAGAAATTCAAAATGGTAAGATTGTAAAACTAGAAAACAAAATTTATCGATTCTAATCTTTTCGTTTTTCTCTAATCTCATCCATCAATAGTCTGAGATGGGCTTTGTTTCTAACTGTGTTACCGCCGACCTTTTTGTAGAGGGCCCAGAATTCTGGATTTGTCAAATCTTTTCTGTCTTTTGCAATTTTTAATAATCGTCTTAATGAGCGAACCTTTGCAACATAGACTTCCTTCTTACCAACTCTTGCTCCTTTTCTTCCTTGTTTGGAACCTTGAGTTGTACCTCTCTTGTTCTTTTGAGCTTTCTTTTCATGGGCTCTTCCTTTTGAGGTGCCAGTAAATGGTTTGATTTGAATAGTGTTAGCTGTAATGAGACTGCGAATATTTTCTCTAGTGATTGCATCTGCAACATCATCTAGGTGGTCAGTATCAAATTTGATTCTGTGAACTCCTACACCAGTAACTCTGGCAGCGAGTCTTTTTTTAGCTTTAAGATTTACTACCACTTACACTCACTCTTGCGTTAAATATTTTGAATTTTTGTTCAACTGCTTTCACGATAATTTCTTTTCTCTTTCTAGTGCCTACCCCATGTCCAAATCTGACTCCGTCTTTCTTTGGGTCTAATTTCTCTAAATCATTCAAGTTAAAAACTAGGTTATCTGTAAATCCTGATGGATGTAGTCCTCTTGCATCTTTTGGTCCGCCATATCCTACTTTGACAAGACCTGGACGGCCTCTGCTTTTTTGTTTTCTTTGGTGATGATCAATGCCTTTTGGTTTTCTCCAATTGGTTTGTAGCCTAACATAACGCCAACTCTCTGGTCTTACAAAGTCTGGCTTGTTCTGTTTTGCCTCTTCTCTCTTTGCAAGTAGATCTTTGTTGATCGTCATTAAATTGAGTCTTGGATTTTGGAATAAATACGTTCCTAGGCCAGAAAAAAATTATCTTAAGAAAAAGATAATAAGGAAACTTTAGGCGGATCGAATATCTCATGAACCCGCCTGGAATTGATCTTAATATTTTTGGAGGCATGTACATCTGACCCAAGTACTAGGTACAGCTGCAACTGAGAAATTTTCCGCACAATTAGCTGCATTTGGAATCAAACCCTTCACAGTCCACAGAAATCTCAGCGTAGATGATATGGTCAAACTGGCAGTTGAGAGAAAGGAAGGAGTTGTAAATTCAACAGGCTCATTATCTGTAAACACCGGAAAATATACCGGCAGATCTCCTGATGACAGATTCATTGTATATGATGATAAGACTCATGATACTATTGATTGGGGAAAAATCAACCATCAATTCCCAAGTGGCAAGTTTGAAAAACTCTTTGAAAAAATGAAAAACTTTGTTGACAATAAAGAACTCTTTGTTTTTGACGGTTTTGTAGGTGCTGATCCTGAAACTCGTTTACCAATAAGGGTGATAAATGATCATGTCTGGCAAAGCATGTTCTCAAGTAACTTGTTCATCAAGCCAACTTCTGAAGAATTAGAAAAACACGAACCTGAATTTACTATTTTATGTATAAATGACTTTTTGGCAGTACCTGAAGTTGACGGAACACGAACTGATGTCTTTATCTTAATTGATCTTACAAGAAAAATTGTTTTGATTGGCGGAACAGAATACGCCGGCGAAATGAAAAAATCCATGTTTGGTGTGATGAACTTTTTGTTACCTGAACGTGGTATCTTTCCAATGCACTGCTCTGCAAACATTGGCGAAAAAGGTGACACCGCTTTGTTCTTTGGTTTATCCGGTACTGGTAAAACAACTCTCTCTGCAGATCCTAACAGGAGATTGATTGGTGATGATGAACATGGTTGGTCTGATAATGGCACCTTTAATTTTGAAGGTGGCTGCTATGCAAAATGTATCAACCTAAGCCAAGAAGCAGAACCTGAAATTTGGAATGCAATCAAGCCAGGTGCATTATTAGAAAATGTCGTACTAAACAACAATGTACCAGATTATGATGATAACACACTAACAGAGAACACACGTGTTGGATACCCATTGGATTTCATTCCAGGAGCTGTAATCCCAAGTGTTGGTGGACATCCTAGAGTCATCATATTTTTGACTGCAGATGCATTGGGTGTATTACCACCTGTTTCCAGACTAACAAAAGAAGGAGCAATGTATCACTTTATGTCCGGATATACCAGTAAATTGGCAGGAACTGAAAGAGGAATTAAAGAGCCAAAATCTGTATTTTCTCAGTGCTTTGGAGCTCCATTCATGCCTAGACCTGCCTCAGTTTACGCAAAATTGCTTGGAGAAAAAATCAACAAGCATAATACTGTAGTTTATCTTGTCAATACCGGCTGGTCTGGTGGCCCATACGGCGTAGGAACAAGAATCAAAATAAAATACAGTAGAGCAATGGTTACTGCTGCACTTTCAGGTGCACTTGATATTGTAAAGTATAGGCATGATGATCTGCTTAATTTAGATATTCCAACCGAAGTTGAAGGAGTGCCTTCTGAGATTTTGGATCCTAAACATACTTGGATTGACAAAGATTCGTATGATCTTTCTGCAAAGAAACTAGCTCAAATGTTTGTAGAGAACTTTAAGAAATTTGATAATGTCTCACCTGAGATAATTGAATCTGGTCCAAAACTACCACAATAGATTATTTTCTTTTAACTACTCCAAACATAGCTATTGCAATTGCAATACTGATAATTATGAGAATTTGTTTTTCTGGAATGTCAATGCCCCATCTCTGTTGATTCTCATCTAGTGAATCGACTTCAATTACATTATATGCATTTGATGTTGTTCCATTGATTCTGATTTTGGCATCAATCCAATATTGTGAATTCTCAAAAACTTCAATTGATGCTTTTTTATCTGGTGTTGTAGTTATTGTTTGGAAGCTTCCGTCTTTGCTGTTAATCACTGAAATCTTTGCAAAACTCCATTTATCTGGATGGTAAATATCAAAGAACAGTTTTCCATTTTGCTGTTCTATTGAAATTGAACCTGGTGTATAATGCAGCAAAAATGGAACTCTGTATTGTATTCCACCATGGCTGATTAACATCGTTCCTTCATGTTCGCCGAAATTATCTTCAACTACATTTATCCTAATGTTTAAAATACTTCCATCCAAATTTCCTCCGAATTTTATGAATTCTGGTCCATCAAACATTACATCAAATCCCTCCCATGCCCCATCCATTGATTTTAACTGGAATTGCTTTTCAACAATTCTGTTATCTGGTGATGCAATTACAACAAAGTTTGGTGGCTCTATGATCAGTTTTGCTTTAAACGCATTTGCAATGTCTAGCCTTCCAGCACCTGCCTCATGAATGGAGAATTTTTGCCCATAGGCGTCAGATACAGGCATGACTGTGGTAAGTAGCAATGATTTGATTTCGTGGTGATGAAGTTCCGGGTTTTTTTCAAGCAAAAGGGCAGCAGCACCGCTTACGTGAGGGGCTGCATAGCTTGTCCCGCTGGTAAAGTTGTATCCTGCATTGTTTTGAGTTGTGTTGATGTATGCGCCAGGTGCCACGATTTCTGGTTTGATGTAAAATGGCGATACAGGTCCTCTGGAACTAAAGTGTGTGACAAAATCTGGATTGTAAAATAATTGTAAGATACCTTTGCTTTCATCTGTGATTGATTCTTTGATTTCAAGTCCTTCCTCTCTGTCTATTGATACTACTGGAATTTGTGGCGTATATCCTGTCTCAATAAATTCATGAATTAACTCTCCCAAAAAAATTCCTGGAATGTTGTTGTATACAATTAATGCCTTGGCTCCTGCATTTGCTGCATTTTTTTCTTTGATTGAAAAATACAACATCTCTCCTTCGACATCACTCCCTCTCTCGACAATTACTATTGCATCCTTTACATCCAAATTCTCAAAATCTGAAATTTTTCCATAACCTGCAGGAACTATTTTAGAAATGATTGGCTCTTCTAGTTTTGTAGAGCCGACCATTGGAATTACAGTAAATGATTTTTCATCTACTTCTAATGTTGCAACCAAGCTTGATGTGAGATTGTTGTATGTTGCACCGACTGTAACTGAACCAAAATTCCTTCCAGGACTTCCAATTGTTTCCAATCCCGGCCCGTCATTTCCAGCTGCAGTTACTACAAAAATCTCTTTTTCCAATGCTTCATTTACTATATGATCAATCTTTGCATTTGTTCTGTTTACTCCCAAACTGATATTGATAATGTCTGCTTCATCTTCGATTGCTTTTTGAATTGCTCTAATGATTAGATCTGATGATACTCCTTCCCCGTCTTCTGAAACTTTGTAAGCTAGAATTTTGGCCTTTGGTGCAACTCCTGACTTTTCCCCGTCTGCTGCAATAACTCCTGCAACATGGGTTCCATGACCATTTGTGTCATACGGAGGCTCATTTTCTTGTATGAAATTATACCCTCCAATCACTTTGCCGTCAGGTCCCCATCCAAACAAATCTGGATGGTTAAAATCCACCCCTGTATCGATTACTGCAATTTTTACCCCTTTGCCATCAATCCCTTCCATTCTTGGAATGTCTGTTCCGATGTATGGTACACTTCTATCCAAATACAGTTCTGACTCGTCTTGCATTTCTAGATTGGATATGATCAGAATCCCTGCAAATACTAGAATCACTGAAAAAACTAGTAATGATTTCACAGATTTCTTATCTGTTTTAACAAGTAAAAATGAATTGCTTAGTAAAGCAATAAATGGAATAAATCCTAAAACCATTCATGGGAAAATATACACTTCCTGAAATGCCATATGCTTATGATGCATTGGAACCTCACATTGACGCAAGAACAATGGAGATTCATCACACAAAACATCATCAAACATACACTGACAAACTAAATGCAGCTCTTGAAACTTGTCCAGCTGAAATTCAAGGTAAAGATATCATTGATATCTTATCTAACATCAATTCAGTACCAGAAGACAAAAGAGGCGCAATTAATTTCAACGGTGGTGGTTATGATAACCACAGGTTATTTTGGAATAACATGAAAGCAAATGGAGGCGGAGAACCTGGAGGATCAATTGCAGATGCAATTAACACTTCCTTTGGAAGCTTCTCTGACTTTAAAGAGAAATTCTCATCTACTACAGCTGTAATTCAAGGCAGTGGTTGGGGATGGTTAGTATACAATCCTTCTACATCAAAGGTTGAATACAAATCAATGCCAAATCAAACCAGTCCAAGAACTGAAGGACTAGTTCCATTGTTAGGCTGTGATGTATGGGAACATGCATACTATCTCAACTACCAAAACAAGAGACCAGACTATATTGCGGCCTGGTGGAATGTAGTTAATTGGGATGAAGTAGAATCTAGATTCTCTAAAGCAAAATAAAGTTAATTCTTTATTTTTTATCTATTTATTTTAAATTTTTCAAGTGTCCATGAATGAATTTATAACCATAAGAGAAAGATTTGCTGTAAATGAGTGAAGAACAGGCCGAGCAATTAATGCAACAAATGCAAATGCTTGAAACATATTTTTCTGATTTGACCCAAAGAGAAAATACTTTTATGAATATTTTAAGAGAAGCAACTGCGTCAATAGAATCAATTCAATCACTTGGCAAAAATCCTGAATCTGAAACTCTGATTCCAATTGGAATGGGTACATATGTTCCCACAAAAGTTTCATCTAATTCCAAAATTGTAATGAACATCGGTGCAGGAGTTGCAGTTGAGAAAGATTTCCCATCTGCAATCAATTATCTTGAAGCCCGAATAAAAGAAGTCGAAGTTGCTTTACAAGATACGGCTGCAAAAAAACAAGATGCTACAGCAAGATTAGAACAAGGAAAAGCACAGATGAATCAAATGATGCAAGCCATGCAAAATCCTCCATCTTCAGGATAGACTATGTTTGATAAGCTTCGTAGTGCATTTTCTAATGCAGCGAAAAGTCTTGGTGAAAAAGAACTAAATGAAAAAGACATTGAAGACATTCTTTTTGAATTGGAAATTTCTCTGTTAGAATCTGATGTTGCAACTGAAGTAATTGATTCAATAAAATCTGATCTTAAAGAAAAATTAATCGGATCTAAAGTTGATAAAAAAGAAATTGAAAAATTTGTAAAAGATAGTCTGATTTCAATTATCTCTACTTTGTTTGATGAGGCAGGAGAGTATGATCTCTTTGAAAAAATTAATGAAAAGAAAAAACAAGGACAACCATTTTTGGTTTTGTTTGTAGGAATTAATGGCACTGGAAAAACAACTTCATTAGCTAAAGTAGCTCACATGTTAAAGGAAGCAAAATATTCTGTAGTTATTGCAGCAGCTGATACTTTTAGAGCAGGTGCAATTGAGCAGTTGCGAGAACACGCAAATCGTCTAAATCTCAAACTAGTTGCACAAAATTATAATTCTGATCCTGCAGCTGTTGCACGAGATGCAGTGTTGTATGCAAAGTCTCACAAAACAGATGTTGTTCTAATTGATACTGCAGGAAGAATGCAAACAAGTGAAAACTTGATGCAGCAAATTGCAAAAATTACCAAAGTCGTAAATCCTGATATGAAAATCTTTGTTGGTGATTCTTTAGCTGGAAATGACACTGTTAATCAAGCAAGAGAGTTTCATGAGCATGTAAAATTTGATGGTTCAATTTTAACCAAAAGTGATGCAGATGCAAGAGGCGGTGCTGCATTGTCCATTGTCAAAGTAACATCCACTCCTGTTCTTTACGTTGGAGTCGGACAAGAATATTCTGATTTAAAACCATTTGATAAGAAACTTTTCCTTGAAACTGTTTTCGGTTCATTAGGTGATGTAACAATTACAAAAACTGAAAAGCCAGAACCTGAACCAACACCAGAACCTGAACCAACACCAGAACCTGAACCAACACCAGAACCTGAACCAACACCAGAACCTGAACCAACACCAGAACCTGAACCAACACCAGAACCTGAACCAACACCAGAACCTGAACCAACAC
>NZ_JAOULD010000060.1 GCF_029882185.1 Candidatus Nitrosopumilus sp.
TGCCAATTTCTTGTAATTTTATTTCAAATTAACTATAATAACTTACACTTTCAGATAATTCAAAACCAGATGATTTTTGAGCCTCTTAATTGATTTAAGTTGAAGATTAGGCGATTTTGATATTTTATCAAATCCATCGCCCTGAACAAAAGATATTGCATTTTTTCCACCAATTAGAAAAGGAGAAATTGTAATGATTAATTCATCAAAAATATTTTGTTTGACAAATTCCCAATTTACAGTTCCACCACCTTCAACAAGAATAGTTTTAATATTTTTCTGTGCAAGTTTTTTCAAGAGAGATTTGATATTTACAGACTTTTCTCCAGTGATAATCACTTCAACAGGAAACTCTCTTAATTTTTGAAGATTATATTTTGTGATTTGTTTTGATGTTGCAATAATTGTAGGAACTTTTTTGGATGTTTGTAATATTTTAGATTTGGATGATATTTCACCTTTAGAATCAAGTATTATTCTAACAGGATTTTTTCCTTTAGTATAACGTACAGTCAATAAAGGATTATCTTTCATGACAGTGTTTTTTCCAATTAAGATTCCATCAACTTTCGTTCTTAGTTTATGTAATCTAACAAAATCCTCATTTGATGAAAGATCAGAATGTCCTACATTAGTAGCAATTTTTCCATCAATAGAAATTGCTGCACTAAGTATTACATACGGATTAGATTTTTCCATGTACTATTTTTCCTCCAATCATTACAGCCTTTATTGCAGATTCAGAAGCTCTATGAACAATTGATGCATATGGATTATGCATTGGTTCTAAATCCAATGCATGTTTATCAAGAAAAATACAATCGGCAATTTTTCCAGGAGCAATTACTCCAATATTTTTATTTAATATTTTTCCACCATTTACGGTTGCCATTTTCAGAATTTCTTTTGCATCTATTCTTTTTTTATGCAGTCCCATTGTTACTTTCCAAATGAAATCCATTTCTCGAAACATATCAGGAGAATTTATCATTACATTATCTGTGCCTAATCCTATGGTACAACCAGCCTTTTGCATTAATTCAATATCAGGAATTCCTTCAGCAAGAGAGGAATTTGCTCGGGGACAAATTACAATTCCTCTTGTTTTTTTAGAGGCCATCTGAAGATCAGATTTTGAAGCATAAGTCATATGAACCAAAAAATCAGGCTTCATGGCCAATGCTCTGATTGTCTCAGATTTTCCTGTGATTTTTTTTGATTTTGTAGTGCTTTGTTTGGTTTCTGCAGAATGTATTGCACGAATTTTGGGTATTTTTGAGTAATAATTCAATACGGATGTGCTATTTTCATTTGCACCGCTAATTCCAATACCGTCACATTTTTTTAACAGTTTAAGAAATTCGCCAGATTTGGTGCTTGGAAAAGAGGAGTTTTTTTGAATTTCTTTATCTTCATGATAAAATTCTAAACGTCCTAAAATTATCGAACGTAAAGGTATGTCATCAAGTACTTTTTTCAATAAAAGAACACCATCCAATCCACCTTCCCTAAAATCAACAAAAGTAGTGATTCCCTTTCTAAGCATAGAATAACATGAATTTTTCATAAAATTTCCGAGGTTTTCATTGGATGTATTTTTGAGGATTTTTGATTTAGCACCAAAAACAGGATGTATTTTTTCATTAACTGTCTTGTTTAAAGAAACATCTTTTCCAATCGAGTCTCCAATATGCGTATGTGCATTAATGAATCCAGGAATCATCAATAACCCTTCACAATCTACAGATTCTTGTGGATTTGGTTTGATCTTTGAATTTATTTTTTTGAATTTATTTTTTTGAATTTCTACATCTGTATTTGAAATAAAATCTAAATTTTGTCCTGATAAGACACTGACATTTTTAATCAACATGATAATTCATAAACTTCAGGTTTTTCTTTGCCCGAATCTCGAATTTCCCTTATAGTGTCAAGGGATTTCGTGGCTAATTTTACTGCTTCTCTACTAGTATTTGCATTACCTATACCGCAATTCAAAGAAATTTTATCATTATTTTTTGTTATGTTGATAAAATCTTGTACAGATTTTTTTGCATCATCATTTGAAACTACCATAAAATTATCACCACCCATAAAAAATGTAAGAGAATTTTTCTCTAAAAAGAATTTAGACATTTTTGAATATAAATCAAATATTATGGATGATATTTCATATGGAGAGGCAGTTTTTCTTCTTGAAGTAAGATCATCTACATCTAAATGCATTATAGAAACTTTAGAATCAGAGTCTCCATTAATAAAACCAAAAATATTATGCTCCTTGTTTAAAATAATTTTATTTTTCTTTCCTTCATACGCTTTCAAATTTGCTTCAAATGGAGAACTTCCAATGCCAATAGATATTGTTAATCTAATATCAAATAATTTTTCTAATTTTTTTTGAATTTGAATATGATCTTCCAAGTTTAGACCATTTGAAACCACAAAAAATTCATCAGATCTATTAAGAAATACTATACAGTTTTTTTCAGAAAATAATTTTTGTAATTCCTTGTATAGTGAAGCTTGAAGCATTTGGAGTTCATGCTCTCTATCACTACCTAAAGTTAAGGTCCACGGACCATATTCAGAAATTTTTAATATGCTAAGTTGAATCATTTTTGAATCCTTTTCAATTCTTCATAGATTTTTACAACAGCTTCAACAGCACGTTCGGCTACAGGTCTAATCCTAGCATATGCATGTCTTTCTTGCATTCCAGGGCCAGATATTCCCAATGAAACAGGTTTTTTGTATTTTAATGATAAATCAGTCAAAGATTTTGCTGCTGCATGAGATATCACCTCATCATGTTTTGTTTGTCCTTTGATGATAGCACCTAAAGTAACTACGGCATCGACATTTTTTTTATTCAATAATGAATCTACAATTATAGGCATATCATAAGATCCAGGCACCATAGTAATATAGGATATTTTCAATTTCATCAAGTTTGCTTTTTCTTTAGCCACATCAAGCATTCTAGATGTTATTTCTTCATTGAATTCCGAAACAACTATGGCAATATTCAAAATTAATTCACCTTAGCATATTCTAAAAGTTCTTTTCCATCAACTAATGGAATTCCATTTTCTTTTGCAAATTTTTCAGCTTTTTCTACAGATAACGCAGAATAAGTTTCAGCATCCATCATTTCACATATTGCGGTTACAGGAGTTAAACCTGCTAGTTGTGTTAAATAAACAGACATTTCTGTATGTCCTTGACGTGCAGCTAACAAACCTTTAGATGCAATCAATAATGGAACATGGCCTGGAGTTTTAAAAGAAGATGCAAATTTTTTCTGCCTATTTTCAACATTGTAGATTTTTGCCATCTCAGTAATTGTTAATGACCTATCCTTATCAGTGATTCCAGTATATGTTTGATAATGATTAACAGATAATGAAAAGGTAGGATGATCACCGTATGGGGCCAAGCCCATAATCATTTCTTTATTTGCAATGGAAGATTCTGAAAGAATTTCATGCATATACTGCAAATCCAAAGAAGTTGCAAAATTATTTTCAATTGCAATACATAATAATCCACCAGCATGTTGACGCATTCTTGCAATATGCTCAGGGGTTACAAATTCTGCGGCTACAACCATATCAATTTCATTCTCTCGTCCAGCAGAGTCAAATAACAAAACAAATTCTCCGCGTTTTAAAGATTGTAATGCAGATTCAAGAGACATATGAAAAAACCTGTTAGTCTAATTATAAAGTTTACTAAAAAATTGGTAATTACCACTAAATTGGTAGATGATTGGATTTATTTTAGAATGTATTTTCCGAGAATGTCAGTTTCAATATTAACTTTATCGCCTACTTTTTTGGTATGGAAATTAGTTACTTCAATAGTATGAGGAATCAATGATACTGATGCAAGAGAATTTTTGATATCAACTACAGTTAAGCTAATTCCATCTACAGCAATAGAGCCTTTTTTTACAACAAATTTTGATAGTTTTTTAGGAACTTCAAACCAAACCTGAACTTCTTTGGGCTTTTTTAAAATTTTTTTGATAATTCCAACTCCATCAACATGTCCTAAAACAAAATGGCCTTCTAATCGATCGCCTGCCTTTAAACTTCGTTCAATATTTACTATTCCACCAACTTTCAAATTTCCAAGATCCGTTTTTTTCGTAGTCTCTTCAATCATTTCAAAAATACAATTAGACTTTGAAAGTTTTGTTGCAGTCAAGCAGACTCCGTTTAGAGCAACGCTTTGTCCGATTTTTAATCCCTTTGCATGTTTTCCTAAATTGATTGTCATCTCAATTGCACTCCTATTTTTGGTATTTTTAGAAATCTTTTCTACTTTACCAATCCCTTCAACTATACCAGTAAACATTATTGATTCTATCATATTTGTGTATAAAATTATTTAGATAATATGTTATTTGTTAGATTTTTCAAATTCCTCTTCACAAAACTGATGGAAAACAGAGCATTTATTTTTTTTAGCATCATTTTTGATTTTATCCATATCTTTGTTAAGAACTCCTTGCGCAGCTAAAAACGCTTCATCAGGCATGTCTAGTTTTTCAAATAAACGAGATTTTGCAAGAGGTATTTCTTTCAAGTCTGAGTCTATCGTCTGAGTCATATCATAGTAATTTATTGCATCTTTGTATTTTCCCAGATGGCTCAAAGAAATTGCCTTATTCATTAAAGCAGTAACATCATTAGGATCTATTCCTAAAACCATATCATAGTATTCCAATGCTTTTTGATGAAGATTTAATTCATTTAGTGCCAATCCCATACTGTTTAGAGCCCAAGTATCTTTGGAGTTATAGTCAAGAATTTTTTGGCTTAATTCCAAGACTTTTTCGTATTGCTTTAAATTTTCTAAGGCATAGATCTTATTTTTTAGCGCATAAATATCAGAATTTTTTATTTCTAAAACCTTATTGCAGTAAATTATAGCCTCGTCGAATTTTTTTAAATAAATCAATGACAGTGAAATATTTTGTAGTGCAACCATGTCATTTGGAATTTTTTCTAGTAGATTTTTACAATATTCATACATCTCATCATATTTTTGAGCATTAAACATTCTAGTTATCACATTTGAAGGATCAAGAAGATCAACCATTTTACTATAGTTATTAAGATTTTATCATCTTTAATCTATTCTAAAGATAAGAGAGAATCTAAAATTATTTTAAAATTTTACGCAGTGATTCATTTAACACTTTGGAATAACTGTATGATGTTTGTTCTTGTTGAATCATTTTTGCTTGACGTAATCGAAGTTTTTTATCTAGATCATCGTCAATCATGATTGTTACACGTTTACTCATTTGTATCATAGTAACATCCTAAGTTTCTAATATAACACTATATGAAAAGTTCCAGTAATGGGAATTTTAGTTTTGAATCATAGAAATCACTTGATCCATTTTGAAAGGCTTTTGGATCAGAGGAACATTGAGCTTTCCTAATTTTTCTTCAGTTGCAAAACTTCCATCAGCACTAACTGCAATTATGTGGGCCTTTGGATTAATATCATGAATTTTTTTGATGGCATAAAATCCACTACCGTTTGGCATACTCATACAGGATACTCAAAGCAGTGCTTTAATATTTTCCATTAATCAAAAAAATACATGTCTGGCATAGATAGAATGATTGCATCTTCATTAACATCTCAAATTAAAAAAAATCTTGATTTAGACATTTTAAAAAAAGTGGAACAAGAATTGTTTTTAGAACATGGAATGTCAATAAAATTATCTATTGAGCATTTTCATATATTTTCAAAAGTTCTTAAAAAAAATTCAAACATAGATGTTAAGAAATTTGAAGAGGAATGTATTAAAAAAATTATCAAAATTAAAAAAAATGATGAAAAATACATAATCACTATACTAGACTCGGATTTGAAGAACTTGATTCTAGAGATATTTGGGGAAATAGAATCAAGGAAAATAATTTTCTGTCTTTTTGATAATGAATACACCATTCCACATATTCTTAAAGAATCAAGAGTGCCTAAAACATCAGGATATAGAAAGATTGAAAATTTAATTCTTAATGGATTAATAATCGAATCAAGGAAGGTTCTAAGCGAAAGTAAAAAAATTTCTAAATTACAGTGTATTTTTCAAGAAATAAGTTTGGATATTAAAAAAGGAAAATTTTTAGTAAATGGGACTGTTGATAAAAAGATATTTGAAAAGAGTACAAGCATGAAACAAGTTTTAGAACAAGTGAAATAAAAAACTACTTTACAAGTTCCAAAAGAGCTTTTGCTTGTTTGAAATGTACTTCATCTATCATTTTTCCCTCAACAGTGGTAGCGCCCTTTCCT
>NZ_JAOULD010000101.1 GCF_029882185.1 Candidatus Nitrosopumilus sp.
TACTAGATTTAGCTACGCTTCGGTTCCAATGGACGAATCACTTGCTGAAGCTTCAATTGATTTAGTGAAACGCCCATTTTCAAAATTGACTTTATCTATCAAAAGAAACAAAATTGAAGACGTATCAAAAGAAGATCTTGAACACTTTTTCCAATCTTTGCTACAAAATCTGAATAGTTGCATTCACCTTACTGTAAAGTATGGAGATAACGATCACCACAAAGTTGAAGCTGCCATCAAATCACTTGCGGTAGCATTAAGAAATGCATCAACACTGGATAAAAAACAAAAAGGAATCCCAAGTACAAAAGGTTCAATGTAATGACTAGTGTTGCAATTTTTGATTATGGCGCTGGAAATATTTTCAGCCTAAAAAATTCTCTTGAAAGAATAGGTGCCACAGTTGATGTGATTACTACCTTTGACAATCCTAACGTATATTCTGGATTGCTACTTCCAGGTGTTGGTAACTTTGATCCTGCCATGAATAGTGTTAGAAATTATTCAAAAACTGAGTTTAGAGATTATGTTGGTAGTATGCCTGTTCTCGGAATTTGTCTTGGAATGGAAATGTTTTTTGAAAAAAGTGAAGAAGGAAAAGAAAAGGGTTTGGATGTAATTGACGGCGAAGTGATTGTTCTTCCACCATCTATGAAAGTTCCACACATGGGATGGAATGATCTTGAAATTAAAAAACCTGGAAAAATACTTGAGGGTGTCAAAGATGGTTCTTGGGCTTATTTTGTTCATTCGTATAGAGTAAAGCCCAAGTCTGATGATGTAATTACTGCAGAATCTGACTATGGAATTAAAGTTCCAGCAGTTGTTGAACATGAAAATTTTTTTGGGACACAATTTCATCCTGAAAAATCTAGCACTGTTGGAAAAATCATGCTAGAAAATTTCCTCAAAGAGTGTAAAAAATGAAAATAATTCCTGCAATTGATCTAATGAATGGGCAAGTTGTTAGATTGTACAAAGGTGATCCTAACCAAAAGACAATATACAGCAACGATCCTGTAGATGTTGCAAAAAAATGGGAGTCTGCAGGAGCTGATATCCTTCATTTAGTGGATTTGGATGCTACCTTAGGGATTGGCTCCAATATTGAAATTATTAAAAAAATCCTTCATTCCATATCGATTCCAGCTGAAGTTGCTGGCGGCTTACGAGATAAATCATTGGTATTGGAAATGTCAGAACTATCAAAACGAATAGTGTTGGGAACATTGGCATTCAAAGATAAACCTCTTTTAAAATCACTATTGTCTGAATTAGGATCAGAAAAAATAGTAATTTCTGTTGATCATAAAGATGGAGAAATTGTAATTCATGGTTGGCAAAAAGGGACTGGATCTAAATTGATTCCATCAATTAAAGAGTTTCTTGAAATGGGATTCACCGAATTCTTGTTAACTAACGTCAGTCGTGATGGCACATTAGAAGGACCTGATTTAGAATTTCTAGAACAAGCATGTAATTTACCAAATACAAATATCATTGCAAGCGGAGGAATCTCAAACATCAATGATGTTGCAGATGTAAAAGAAAAAAATGCATTTGGAGTAATACTTGGAAAAGCACT
>NZ_JAOULD010000025.1 GCF_029882185.1 Candidatus Nitrosopumilus sp.
CACAAGCAAACAAATATTCTTGTTCGGTAAGATACCTTCCCAATACACTAATCCATGCTTCTGAGCCAGTAGTGTACAGATATCCTTCTTCTTGAGTTTCAGGTTTTAGAGTTCCTTTGACAATTTCCTTGGTCAACATTACATCATATAATGTGGGTAGAGCAAACCAAGTTGGTATATTCTTGTCATCTTTTTGAAGTTTGGATGGAAGTCCATGTCTGAATTGGATCTTTTCTTCCTCTACAATTAATCCAACGTTTGTAATGGTATCCGTTTCATATTTTACCTGAATGTCTCTAGATCTGGAATTTTCTAACTGGAAGAAATAATCATTTAAAGTGACCCAGGCATTTCTTTTCTCATCGTACCATGCATCATTCCATATGTGTTCATCTGGAATTGTATTAGGAATATTTGGGTGTCTGAAATATTCCATTTTTTTGGAATATTCTATTGCCTTTGTAATCTCTGCAATGTTTGATTTTGTCTTTGACATTTTTTCTATTGCTTGTAATCTTTCTTGTTGCTTTCCTATAGTTTCATCAAAACTATTTTCTAGTTGTTCCAGTGTCTTTTGATTTTCTTTTAGCATTTTTTCCAAAAATGGAACCTGAACTCCCTCACGGAAGTTTTGATTTTTTTGTGAAAGCATCAATTAGAATAACCTCTATTTGCATAAAAAGGCTTTAGATTTTTTATTACTTGTTTCATACATATACTAGGGGCCTATAATATATAACTATTAGGGGCCTAGTTTATATGGTGTTGACAAATACCAACAACAATTGATTCAAAAGAGAAAAACAAAACTCCAGAGTACGATAAATAGAACCATAGAGGGAATCACATATTACAAAAATCGAGTGAACATACCTTCAGAGTTTTTAGATGAATTGCAATGGGAGAAAGGCGAGGAACTCAACATATCAATCAGAAACCACAAGTTGATTATTGAAAAAGTGTAAATTTTTCATGTATGTTGGTGCTTTAATGTATTTCAGCATTATACCATATGACTCAAACAAAAATTTTGAATCTTGAAAAACAGATTAACGAAAATTGTAAAAAAATTCAAAAAGAGATGGAAGGAATAAAGAAAATATTTAGAAAATAAAGATACAGTATAAATTCAGAGATAGAAGAACAAGATTGGAAACAAAATAGTATTTCTTATTGTATAATTTTTGTTTTCTTGTCTACTAGTTTGGAAATGAGTTTTTGTTGTTCTAAGAACAACGATTCTAGATTCTCTATCTTCTTTGAGATCTTGTCTTCAAAGTCAGGGATTTTTGATTTTCTGTTCATTTCTCGCTTACCTTCCTTGAGTTTTACAAGTTCATTTGAAAGTTCCTTGCCGCAATCTATACAATGGTGTTTGTCACTGCTATTTTGAACATGGCAGTTTGGACATGATTTTGAAAACAAGACAGATTCGTTGGTATTGTCCTTCTTGAGGCCATGTAGTTTCAGGATTGCATCTTCTTGATCTGAATTTGCCAGATGCTCATAAACTGCCAGCATGTTGGAACCCCTAGACCAGTTACCATAAATTTTGGCAACATTACCTAATTTTTTGCTGTATTCAGTAAGGGCAGTATGTCTAAACAAGTATGGCCATATCCTCTTTTTGATTCCGGAGATGTCTCTAGTTCTTTTTATCAATTCTGAAAATCTGTGATAGGGTATCAAACCATCTGCATTATCGTGATAAAATAAAAACGCGTCAGGATCATCACTGTATGGATGTTCTGCAAGCCATTCCTTGATAGGCTCAAAACTTGCAACAAGTGTCAGCGATTTTGGCCCTGTTTTGCCTGTTGTGTGAATCCGCACAAAGTCTTTCTCAAATTCAATGCCACTTATTCTGATGTCAAGAAGCTCACCGGGGCGATAGGCACCCTCCAACAAAACAAAGATGATTGCGATGTTTCGTTTGACATATCTTCCTCCCATCCTTTTTGCTGCCTGAATTAACTGTAGTATCTCATCGTCAGTGAGAAGGTCTTTTGATTGCACTTTCTGGTATTTGTCTTTGAATGAACCTGGCGTAATCCATGCCACCAACGGATCATATTCTTTCCCCTTTGCCTTGTCAGCTATTTCACCATGAACTGCAAAATGGCATATTCGCTTTAATCCTGTCAGAGTATCTTTTTTGACAGAGTTTTCATAATTAGAATCTGCTATGGTTTTGTGTATAAATTCAATTTCTTCCCTAGTCCATTCTTTGATATTTTTGTCATCTTTGATTTCTAAAATTCTTCCAATACATTCAGCATAGTTTGCAATCCTTCCATATGACTTGTTATCCAATCGTAGTCTATCCATAAACTTGCAAACTGTTTTGGCATTGTCACCTGAGAATTTTTTTTGAAGATTTATTTTGGCACGTTCGGTCCTCTTTTTTGCATTGTGGATATCGATTTTTATTGCCATGATCCTATAATCTCCAATTTGATTTAACTGGTAAATTTTGTTCATTGTGGGTTATCAATAACAAGAGAAACGCAGAGAGAGGGATTTGAACCCCCGTATGCTTGCGCACACAGGCTCTCAAGGCCCGCGCCCTACCGAGCTAGGCGACCTCTGCAAAAAATCTTGGATAAAAGCGGTTAAAATCTGTTGAGGTAAAATAGAAAAATAAGAAAAAAGAAAAAAATTCTTTTTAATCGTGTGCGTGTGGGTTTTCAGAACCAGATTTCATAAGTACATATGTTCCGGCTGCTTTCTCGTGCCATTCTTGGTTAGCAGATTCGATACGAATTGCTCCTTCAGGACAGATTTCTTGACAAGCCATACAAACAGTGCAATCGTGTTCTCTGATTGGCATTGATTTGTCTGTATAATCTAATCTCTCATCTTGTTCTGTCAAGCCAGTACCGTCAAAAGTTTGACCAACAACATCTTTTGCTGGAATATCTTTTTCGGTTCTGTACCATTGGAATGTTTGAACTGGACATACACTCATGCATGAACCAGCTGCTACACAGGAATCCCAATCGACTGCAACAGTAGTACCGTGAATTCCGAGAGGAACTTGCTCTTCTCCTCTTGCTTCATAGGCTGCTTTTACATCATCGTTTGAGAATGCTGCACCATCAGTTCTTCCCTCACCCCAAATCCAATGGAAATTCTCACCATCAGAATGGCTTGTTTTTCCTTTTGGTTTTACATCGTTGTGACAAAAGTCTTCAGGTATTTGTAGATCTACCATGGTGAATAATATTTTGAAATATTATTTAAATCTAGACAAAATTAGTGTAGACTAAATCTAAAAAAGATAGAAAAATCAAAAAGTTCTAGGTTTAGATTTGTAAAACTCATAAAGTTTTTGCAGCACTTTCGTGTTTTTCAACATTTGATTGATCAACTTTGATAGCTGCTGGTGGACATACTGAAACGCAAGCCATGCACCAAATACAATCATGTTCTCTGATCGGATCTGCTTTATCTGTAAGATCTTTACGTTCATCTTTTACATCACTGCCAGTTCCTGAAAAGGTTTGACCAACAACATCTTTTGCTGGAATATCTTTTTCAGTTCTGTACCATTGGAAAACTTGTACAGGACAAGCTTCAATGCAAGCACCATCAGCCACACAAGAATCCCAATCGACTGCAACCATTGTACCACTTACACCAAGAGGAACTTGTTCTTCTCCTCTTGCGGTATATGCTGCAACAACATCTGCATCAGCTAATGTTTCAGCTTGTGAGCCATCAGTGTTTTTGGTTTTACCTGGACCCCACATAATATGGAAATTTCCATCATCGAGGCTAATTTTTCCAAGTGGCTTTAGACCTTCAGGGAAATTTTCTGCTATTGGCATGATACAATATTTTTTGAGTTAATATTTAAAGCTAGATAGTTGTTCAGCGAACAGATAAGTGAATAATCGATCAAGTGTGAAGGAAAATTTCCTTACGTTCATAACGATCAAAGATCAATTTACTGGATATGGATATTATCAAGTTTGATGTGTATAGAGGACCAAACCTCGGAGTGTACATCAGTGTAAACAATAGCATCGGATTGGTCCCGATGGGATTTGCAAAAACTAAAGCTGATAAACTTGCAAAATATCTAGACATAGAAATTCATCATACTGCAATTGCAAATACAAGATTAATTGGAGCATTGTCAGCAATGAACAATAAAGGAATTTTACTTCCAACTACAGCCTATCAAAATGAATTTGATTATTTGAAAGCAGAGACGAATTTAGAAGTTGGAGTATTAGATACAAAATTCAATGCACTTGGAAATGTGATTTGTGCAAATGATAAAGGAGCAATCGTATCTCCATGGTTGTCAAAACAAGATTGTCAAACAATCTCAGATGTTTTGGGAGTAGAAGTGATTCAGAAAAAAATTGCAGGATTTAATCAAACAGGGGTTGTTCTTGTTGCAAATAATTCAGGGGCTGCCATTCATCCAGAAGCAGATGAAGAAGATATGAAGACAATAGCAAATGTACTAGGCGTGAAAATTGAGCAAAGTTCAATCAATAATGGTATTCCGTATGTATCATCGGGCATATTGGTAAATGATCACTGCGTAGTTGTTGGTTCATTGACTAGTGGACCTGAAATAATGATGTTGACTAGAGCATTTCTAAATTAAGAATAGATTTTGGATCTTCAGTTAGTTTTTCTAATGAAATTGTTCCCTCAGTTCCATTTATCATATCTTTAAGAACGACATTTCCGTTTTCTAGTTCTTGCGGTCCTACGATAATTGCAAACTTTGCATTTGTTGCAATGTCCATTTGTTTTTTCATATTACGTCCTGCCAAATCAATATCAGTTGGAATATTGTTGAGACGTAATAATGATGTAATTGAATGAGCAACTTTTTGCATCTCTTCATTAATGTATAGTACTGCAACCCTATTTTGTTTTGATTCAGTTACTATTTTTTGCTCTTGCATTGTCAACATTATTCTCTCAACTCCACCTGCAACTCCAGTTGCACCAATATCTTCTCTGTTGAATGCTTTAGTTAGTGTATCATATCTGCCGCCACCAGCCAATGCACCAAGTTTTGAATTTTTATCAAATACCTCAAAGACAATTCCAGAATAATAATCCAATCCTCTTACAATTCCGAAATTAATTCTAACATTTGAAACTCCTCTATTTTCTAATGAATCAACTAATGCTTTGAGTTCATCCCAAGAATCTAGTTGTGAGACATCAAATGTTTTTTCTACTTCTGAAATTGTTCCCTTTATTTGTGAAAACTCTAGAATTTTTTCTAACTTCTCAGTTTCATATCCTTTCTCTTGAAATTCTGTTAAGATTTGTTCTTTTGATTTTTTTGCAATCTTGTCAACTGCACGCAAAATATCTGCAACAAGTTCTGGTTCATTTGAATCAAATACTTTGTTAACATAAGATTCTACAAGATTTCGATGATTGATATCAATTGTAATATCTTTGAGTAATAAAGAATCAAATAATCTAGATGTGATTTCTATGATTTCAGCTTCTGATTCAAGGCTAGCTTTACCATAAATTTCAATGTCCCACTGGTGAAAATATCTGTATCTTCCTTTTTGTGGTTCATCATATCTAAATACGCCACCAAATGCCGAGATTTTTGCTGGAAGCTTCATTGATTTCTGCGATGTCGCGTATCTTGTTAATCCCATTGTAAAATCAAAACGTAATGCTACTTCTCTATCCCCCTTATCTTTGAAAAAGTAAATTTCATCACGAATACCAGGGCCAGATTTTGTCTCCAATGTAGAAAGTAATTCAATCGGAGATGGGTCCATGAATGAAAACCCATACAAATTTGACAATTTCTTGAAATGTGATCTAATGTGTTCAATGTTTGCATTTTCTTCGCCCTCAAAGTCTTTCATTCCACGTGGCAGTTCCAAGATAATTAGATGTTGAAATGTAGTGATTTAGATATTTCTCTGACAGTAAGCAATAGGCTTAATTGAACATCGAAAATTGTAGAATGTCAATATGAAAATAACCATAAAAGAAGGATGGAGTGAGAAAAGTAAGATGGCAGTTTTTGCCATTATTGGAAGTCTAATTGCAATTATTGCTGTTGTAATATCGGATTAGTTTCTTTTTAGAGAAAATGTAGACATCCAATAGTGCATTATTTTTCTATTCAATTCTACAAAAGCATCTGCATTATCATTCCATGTTTTAGCTACATTCTTTGCATATTCAATATTTGAAATTGTGAATTTGTCACATACTGTACGATACTTTGTTGTTTCTTCACCCATTGTGTTTAGGATGTCTTTTGCTTTCTTTGGAAATTTGTATCCTGAACTTGATAAAAATTCTGTGTATAAAGAAGTGTTTGAATCTACTGCATGTCTCCAAGATTTGTAACATTCGTTTTGTAAATCAAATAGTGTTTGTTGAATGTGTGGGACAGCATGTTCAAGTTCCGTGAAATATTTTTTGTTAATTTCTTCAAATATGTTAGAATCTTGATTTTTACTCATAATTTTTCTACAAAATTTAAGGATTTAAGATTTTTGAAGGAATTCATGGCAGATTTTATTTTGATTTAATTGATAATGGTCTCTGACCATACTTTATGAAAATCAAATTTGCACTTTCTAAAAGAGCCTGCACATATGGATAGTTAGGATTACAAATAAGATCATTTTTAATGATATTCAAATAATGTCTATTTTGTTTTACTTGTCGTAATTTTTTTGATTTTGATGCCTCATAATTTTTTAATTCACCTAGGTTTGCTGAAATATCACAAAGCTTGAGTAGTTTTGCACTAAATGATGCTTCTTGTAGTTGAATTACATATGCCTGCTCTCGTTTTTTTCTAGATATTGTCATGTCTTTAGACAATGATGACACTAGTACTGCTATCTCGCTTTCAAATTGATCATATAGATCATCAAAAGTTGTAGTTGTATTTTCTATTGTATCGTGAAGCCACCCTGCACAAAGTAATTGCTCATCAATCACACCCAAACTTTTGAGTCTATTGACTACATCATCAAGATGTTTTGAATAAGGAGTGATTCCATCTACTCTGAATTGACCTGCATGTTTGTTCTTTGCAAATAATTCAGCACTTTTTACTAGATCCAAAATAATTTTCTACAATTACTAAGATGAGTTTCTTCAATATTATCCAAGTAAACTATAATTTCAGAGAGAGATCTCATCACATTATGCCAATTGAGAAAACTGTTCTTGGAGAAGACCTTGAAATTTGCAGAATTCTTAATGGAATGTGGCAGGTGGCAGGCGGGCATGGTCAGATTAATTCTAAAGATGCAATAGAAGACATGGAAAAATATCAAGATATAGGATTAGCAACATGGGATTTGGCAGACATTTACGGTCCTGCAGAATCGTTAATTGGTGAATTTAGAAGAAAAATAGGGGAAAGAAAAAAATTTCAAGCACTTACAAAATTTGTTCCAAACCCTGGACCAATGAGCAACAGTATAGTGACTCACTATATTCAGCAGTCATTACAGAAAATGGATACGAACTGCATTGATTTGCTCCAATTTCATTGGTGGGATTATAATGATCTTAGTTATCTTGATGCATTAAACAATCTAGCAAAATTACAAAAGGAACGTAAAATCAAACATATTGGATTAACAAATTTTGATACAGAACGAGTTAAAATCATCAGAGATCAAGGGCATCAGATCATATCAAATCAAGTTCAGTATTCCATTTTAGATCAGAGACCAGATAAGATAATGGCTCCATTTTTTGCAAAAAACGGAATAAAGATCCTATCTTACGGAACCTTACTTGGAGGATTTTTCTCTGAGAGATATCTAGGGGTAGATGAACCACAAAGAGACAGTCTAATCACAGCTAGTCTTCAAAAATACAAAAACATGATAGATGCATGGGGAGGATGGAACCTGTTCCAAGAGTTGTTATCAGAACTAAATAATATAGCACAAAAACACAACTGCAGCATAGCAAATGTTGCAACACGATTTGTGCTGGACAAACCACAGGTAGCAGGAGTAATTATCGGTACAAGACTAGGAATTGCAGAACACAGAGATGATAATATCAGAGTATTTGATGTAAAACTAGACTCACAAGACATCTCGTCAATAGGAAGTATAACTGCCAGATCAAATGACTTGTTTGATGTGATAGGGGATTGTGGTGGAGAATACAGATAGAGAATTTCAGATATGGAAATTTATACGATGAAGCAACAATTAGTATGACTTGACTGAAAAAGTTTTGCCAAAAGAAAATTCTGATTTTAGTCTCCCAGGAAGAATCGATGAGAGTAACTCGGTATATTTTGAATCTGAAATAGAATCAAAATCAAAAAGCAGGGCACTGATCATGTTTGGAATTACATTTACGCTAGTGGCAGCAGGAATATTTTCATATTATTTTCTAAATCAAAATGAGATTGATATCCAAATTTTGGAAAATACTGCATTTAAGACACTGGAGGAGAAGATGGTAGATTATTATGGTGTCGGACAGTTTGGAAGTGAGCATGCGCACGCAGCATTAGCAGTTTTTGTTAGTGGAGACAAGATTGATTTTTCGCATCCTCAGTTCCAAATTCAAAGTAAATACATTCATTTTGAAAATGACAATCCATATCTGATTCATAAACATGCAACTAATGTCCCATTAGATATGCTGTTTGCATCATTTGGAATGGAAATAACATCTGAATGTATTGTGTTAAGATATGAAAAAGATGCAGAAAAGTATTGTAGTGATTCAGAAAACCACATGACATTTTTGGTAAATGGAAAATCTTCTTCAAAGATTAATCTATACGAGATAAGACACAATGATAGGATTTTGATTTCACTTGGGAATCCAGAATCAGTTTCAAAACAGATGCAATATTTAGAAGGACTTGAAATTCATGACATTCCAAATAGTAAGTTAGTTCCTGGAAAGGACATCTCCGTTTGATCATGGAAAATAGTTCTAATGAATAGTGATCCTTTTACGTAATAATGCAAAAAAAAATTATGGCAGAGTGCGCTCATACTTGGAGAAAGAAGCTGAGATTGCAAGAACTGATGATTATTGCAAAAAGAGAAATAGATGCTGGAGAAGAAATTGATTTGGTTTATGAAATACTAGAGGACGAAATGGATACACGCTGGAGATTTGTAGGGAGTACAAAAAGACAATATCTAGAAGAAATAAAGAAAATTTTAGCAAACAAGTATGTTTTAACAGTATAAAATTAGTTTTTAAGATATGAAGTAGTATTGTATGTATGGCACTTGCATACATTGGAATTGCAATAGGAGTTTTGATAGTAACAATATTGATTGTAAAAATTGTGAAGACTAGTCCACGAGAAGTTGCAGGAATTGATGTGTATTGTAAGAAATGTGGATTAGAAACAAGAGGGTTAAATTGTCCAAAATGTGAGAAAGAATCTAAATCATTTGGAGTTTAATTCACATTGTGTAGTGATGTTTTAATTGCATAATTGTGAAAATGATGTATGTCAGAGGTAGTCACAGAATATTTTACCTGTAAAATTTGTCAGCAAAACTATCCCATATCATGTGAAGAAATGAAGATGCCCCAACAACATGTGACAGTTGTTGGTTAAAGATGGAGATTTGGCAAAGATATGATGATTCTGGTTTGAATATTGAAAGTTAATTATTTTTAAGATTGTTTATACTTGGTAACATATTGGGTTCAAAGATAGATTGTCAATGTACAAAATGTGATTGTAAAGAAAATTTTGAAATTATAGAGGGTGAAGAACTGTTGAACTTAATACAGCATGGAAGGTTAACAGATAAACAAATTGCATTCTTAAAGACAAGAATAGATAGCAAAATTTGCAAGCAATGTTTTATTGGCAAACACAAGTGAGAATTTACAACAAGCTAAAGTATTTGATCAGTGATTTTTAGTCATGAAGGATTCTACAAAGGGAGTAATAGTAATTATAATTTCAATTATTGCATTTTATAGCACAATGAGTATATTGTGGAGGTTGTGAGAAATTTTCTTTATTGTGATAGAGTTTAACGGAGGCATGGTTGTTTTTTCTAGTTGATGCAATGTTGGGCAACATTGCCAAAAAATTACAACTGTTAGGATTTGATGCTGAATATTGTTCAGATATGGAAGATTTGAAATTAATTGAAAAATCTAAAAATGAGCAAAGAGCAATAATCTCAAAAGATCGTGAATTAATTGCCAGGGCAAGAAAACAAAATATCACATCTGTTCACATAACAAAAGAAAATGAAATTGAGTAATTTTTGGAAATTCTTGAACAAATTCCATTAGAATTCGATTCAATTTCTGGAGATACTGCAAGATGCACAAAATGTAATTCTTTAACATCACAAATTGACAAATCAAAAATTTCAGATAAAATTCCACAAAAGGTTTTAGAATTTAACGAAAAATTTTGTAGATGTGATAAGTGTAATCAAATCTATTGGGAAGGAACACATATCAAAAAAATTCAAGAATTTGTAGAAAAAGTGAAACTAGGGCGAAATAGAGCATAAACGCATTATTTTTTGAGCGGTTTTATCAATATCCACATTAGGTTCTGCAGAGATAAAGAGAACTTTATCGCCATACAAAAAAGTAAAAGTCACAACATTCTTTCTTCTTGCAGCTGCATATTCCACAGGTCCAAGATTAGCATCAAAATCTTGTCTGGTTCTAATTCTCAATATTGCTTCAATGAACATTTTCTTTCTTTCTTGATCATTTTTTAGAGGTTTGATTCCATCTGAAAAAGAACCTTCAACGAGGTTACCCATCATGTCCAAAAAACCAGCAAAACGAATCTCAGGCTCTTTCAATAATAATTCACATTTTTGGCTCAAGGATTCACTAGACATGCTTTATCAACTAGATTTCTGTTGATAAAAACCATAATTAAATTGTCAGCATTGAAGATAAGAACAAAACTGCAATATTCTAAAGATCATACATATTTTTCATATAATTGAATCAACATTAAATTGATTTTTTTATTTTCATGATCTCCCCAAGAATCAGATTTTATTCTGATGTGAATATTATTTTCTTCTAGATTTTTTGTGACTATAGGATACATCATTCCAATAAAGAAAGATTTCTTGTCCAAATGCATTTGTTCTGCCTTGTGTTGGAAATAACTAATCCATTCAGATTCTTGGTCTTGAAATGTTTCAAAAATTATAGACTGGATTTTCTCTTCAATTTCTCTATTCAATAAATAGTAAAAGTATAGTTTCGATTTAGATCTTTCTGTGATTTAAGAATATAAGATAAATATCTCATATGAAGAAAAATACTATGGCAAAAAGCATTAGCTGCTCAGATGCAGGAAAGGACTGCTCATGGTCTGCAACTGCAGATTCTGAAGAAGAATTGATGAATAAAGTTACTGAACACGTGTTATCTGATCACAAAGAGATAGAACTTAATGCAGAAAATATTTCAGGTATTAAATCATTAATCAAAGAAGTATAAATATGCAGAACTATGTAATTTTTTTATACAATCCTAGTAATATAATATTAAAAAAAGAAAAAGATTAGTTAGTAGGAACTACAATTCCTCTATCTATCATCTTAAGTGCCGATTCTGCCTTGAGGCACATTGCTACACCGTTCGATGCTTTCATCACAAGATTATATCCTTCCCGACATTCAACTTCTGTGACATCAACGCCAGCAGTCATTTGTGTTCGTGGAGAAATCCATGCTAGTTGCATGTCTTTTGCCTTTTCAATGAATTCTTCTCTAAGTTGTTGTTTTTCTTCGTTAGAAAGTTCAGATGCTTTTTCACGGAGTTCTGCCTTGTAGGCTTTCATCTCTGCTAATCTTTCATGAACATCAGATTTTTGTTCATCAGACATTTTGAATTTCATCTTGAGCATGTGTTCTTTGTACTTCATCTTGATTTCAGAACGTTTCTTATCAGATTCTTCTCCAAATTTTGCCTCGAATTTCTTTCTGATTTCATCTGTTCTTTCATCAGTGATGTCACGCTTATCCATGATCATGGCCTTTAGATGGTCAGACTTTTCAGAAAACTTTTCCATTTTGTCATGAAGTCTCTCTTTGACAACATCAGACATTCTATCCTTTGCGACATCAGACATTCTATCAAAGTCATGAGGCATAGTACCAAAGTGTTTCATCTTATAGGCTTTCTTTTCTTCAGGTGTCATCTCACACCATTCAGATGCCTTTTTGACAAACTCAACATCAAATGTACTTGCTGCAAGTTCTTCATCAGTTAGTTTACAGAATCTCTCATAGTCCATGTGAACTGTTTTTCTATCATGCATTTTGTCTTCCATATGGGATTTGTATTCGTCTTTGTGTTCTTCAATGAATTTCATTCTTGAATCTTCATCAGTTAGAGCACAGTAACGGTTCATCTTTTCAACATGGTCTTCTGCTTTGTCATGTTCTGCAACATATGCTTTTTTCTCAACATCAGTCATGTCACAATATTTATCAAGCATCATTCTCATGTCTTTTTTGTAATCCATACGATAGTTTTTAGCATAATCTCTTAGTTCTGCTCTGATTTTGTCTCCATGTTCCTTGATCAAGTCATCAATTTCATCCTGCTCCTCTTCAGATAAGTCACAATAATTTGCTAGTCTGTCAGTGAATGGTGCAAGTTGTGGATGGTCTGTAAGCAGTTGACGTTTTTCTTCGTCAGTCATTTCACAGTATCTATCAAGCAAGTCATCTAGATCAAAATTGTGGTCTTTAGGAAAATGTTCTGCAATAAATTTGTCAATTGCATCTTCTCTTTCTTCTTCAGACATTTCACAATAATTGAGTAATCTTTTTGCAAATTGTTCTAGCCTAGGATGATCTGTAAACAGTTGACGTTTTTCTTCGTCAGTCATTTCACAGAATTTTTCTAGTCTATCATCAAGACTATATCTATCATTATCATCATTTACAAAGACTTTACCATCATCTGTTTTACATTGTTCTGGAAATGACTCCATGATTGGATATCCAGATTCAACGCAGTCTTCAAAACTATCAATGACGTCATCTGACTTTGCAAATGCTACATTACCAGTTGTTACACCAGTAAACATGATCAATGAAAAAACAACGCTTAGAAGTTGTGTTCTTTTCATTACAAGGGTTTTAGATTTGAGAATATAAAGAATAAAGGATCAGATCATAGCAAGTATTATTAGATAATATTCAATTTTTCACGCTATTTGTGCCTAAGATGAGGCTGTAAACTGGAAGGTTGTTTCTGCTGAATTGTTTGCATCATAAAATGCCTTTACGGTGTACGTGTCACTAACCCATAATGGTCCATCAGCTAAAATGATATGTGTGAATGTACCATCAGTGTTTACATCAATTTGTCCAATATCAATCCTATCAGAACCTGTAACGGTTTGAAGAATTACAGGAGTTCCTTCATGAATAGTTGTGAGTCCCTGAAATTATAATGTCATTGCCTGAAAAGTAGACATTAGTCGGAGTTGAAATAGTTAGGGTTGTGCTAATTGGAATATCATCAGTTGGAATTTCAATTTAGGCATCATTTTCTGTATTATCGGTTTCTGATTGATCGGTTTCTGACGTATTAGTTAATCCTAAATCACCAATGCCACTCAACCACTGACTTGCAATTTTACTTTGTGGAGATAGAATTTCAATTACAGCTGTTTCAGTATCAGAATTAAATTCTTCAGATAAATTAATGCTTAGTTTCAAGGTTCTAACTTCTCCGGTATTGGATACTTGAGCAATTACAATCATAGAATCCTTATCTCCTCCAGGTCCAGATGATGATAACCTTGCTTTACCAAATACAATATTGTAAATTTCCTCTTCACCGATTGATATTTCACCACCTGTTACACGGAATTTTTTGGCCTTATCACCAGTAACTTGATTTTCTAAAAATAATTGTCCGTTTAGTGTTTGAACATTTGATGAGTTACTTATTTCAGATGCCTTTCCATCAAAAGAAAGTGTGAATGATTTAGTTATAGTATCTCTATTTTTGAGATTTCCGTATTCTCCGCTTTCATATTTATCTAATAATTTTTGAAGTCATTCTTCCATTTTTTGGATTTTTTGTTCTAGTTCCTCGATGATTTTCTTTGCTCTTTGTTCTGAAAATTGAGCCTTTTCAGATAATTTTGCTTCTCGCTCAGCAAACTTTTCTGCATTTCTAGCTTGTTTTTCATCTCGTTTCTCTTGTGCTTTAGTTAATTTCTCATCTTTTTTGGATTGTTTAAATTCATTTTCTTCGTCATCGTCTTCGGATTCTATTTCAAATGTGATTACACTGACAACTTGCTTGCTGCAAAATCTATGGGATATGATTCGAATCCAATGATAGGTTTTGATCCTCAAAAAATATCTAAAATTATCAATTTACCAGAAGACCATGTAATTTCGATGTTAATGGTAATTGGAAAACAGATCAAGCCGACAATACAGCGTGGAGGACAACTTCCATTGAACAAAGTAGTGTTTACTGACAGATTTCCACAAAAACAATAATTTAGAATAAATTAAAATAAAATCATCATTGAAAACAATTCAATCATTAAACAAAAAAATTACAAATTGCCAAAAATGTCCCAGGCTATCAGTGTATATCCATGATGTTGCAAAAAATAAGGTAAAACGCTTCAAAGATGAAAAATATTATGGAAAACCACTGTCAGGTTTTGGAGATATCAAGGCTAAATTACTAATAGTTGGATTAGCTCCAGCAGCTCATGGTGGAAACAGAACGGGTAGAATGTTTACCGGAGATTCATCAGGAGACTGGCTTGCAAAAGTAATGCACAAATATGGATTTGCATCCATTCCAACTAGTCATTCATCAGATGACGGATTGGTATTAAAAAACGCATACATTACTGCAGCAGTGAGATGTGCACCACCAAAAAACAAACCAACAAGAGAAGAGATGGATACATGCTTTAATTATTTAGAGCAGGAAAAAAATATTCTAAAAAACATTACAATCATACTGTGTCTTGGAAAAATAGCATATCATGCTACTTGCAAATTATACAAAGTCAAACCAGAAAAGTTTGGACACGAGAAATTGTTCTCCTATGACGGATTTAAAATTTTGACATCTTACCATCCATCAAGACAAAATACACAGACAGGCAAGATGACCTGGAATCAATGGTCTTCTGTATTTGCAAAAGCCAAAAAATTAACAAAATAGAAGACAGAAGTTTTCTGCAGGTATCCTTTACGATGTCAAGCAGTAAGCTTTGACATGTAACACGACAAGAGGATATTGTGCTTTGAATATCCCAATGCTCTGTCTTCAATGATAGTGAGCGATAATCAATAATAAAGTAGATCAATAAGATTATGTAAACCTGTATGTTTTTTATAAAATTTTTAAATGAATTTTAATAAACATCCCAGAACTCTAAATTCTATTTTTACTCATTGTGACGAGGACCATCATACCTGCTGAGATTCAGGGGAGAAACTTTGAGGAAGTGGGCAGATAGGAAAAAGGAAACACGAAAAAGATAGTATCTAAAATTCGTCAGTTTTCTGCTACAACCTCGTTTCCTGTTTTATGAAATAAATTATTTCGTTTTTCTTAGATCAGTTATTAGTAGATTAACTCTATCTAGGTTTTAGGCTCTTTTGTCTTGGCCGGTTTTTTCACAGGCTTTACTTTAGGCTCTTTTGTCTTGGCCGGTTTTTTCACAGGCTTTACTTTAGGCTCTTTTGTCTTGGCCGGTTTTTTGGTAGATATTGTATTTTTGTTTTTAGAGTCAGATTTAGTAATTTTTTCTTTAATTGTATTTTGTTTTAGTTTTAATTGATTAATGTCTGATTCGATTTTTTGTTTAGTTGATTCCTGTTTTAATTTTAATTTATTGTATACAATTTTTTCTTTTTCTAATTGTTTTAAAAGAATACTTTGTTCTTTCAATCTCTGCTTTTCCTCTTTTTGTTGATCAGATAACACTTGTTTTTCTTTAGAAATAGAAAGAACTAACTCAAGGCGATGTTTCTTTGAGTTAATCAACTGTTCTTGTTCAGATTTAAGAGAGTCTTTCATATTTTCATATTTCAATAAAAGTTGTCTCTCCTGCTCAATCTGTGCAAGGAGTGAGTCGTAATCATCCTGGGTTGCCTCCAGTGATTTCTTTTCTGATTGTAGCTTGGCCAGATTCTCCTTCTGTTTGGTTGATTCGGATTC
>NZ_JAOULD010000051.1 GCF_029882185.1 Candidatus Nitrosopumilus sp.
ATCTGTGCAAGGAGTGAGTCGTAATCATCCTGGGTTGCCTCCAGTGATTTCTTTTCTGATTGTAGCTTGGCCAGATTCTCCTTCTGTTTGGTTGATTCGGATTCAACATCTTGCTGTTCCTTTTGTATCTGTGCAAGGAGTGAGTCGTAATCATCCTGGGTTGCCTCCAGTGATTTCTTTTCTGATTGTAGCTTGGCCAGATTCTCCTTCTGTTTGGTTGATTCGGATTCGATAACCTGTCTCTCCTGCTCAATCTGTGCAAGGAGTGAGTCGTAATCATCCTGGGTTGCCTCCAGTGATTTCTTTTCTGATTGTAGCTTGGCCAGATTCTCCTTCTGTTTGGTTGATTCGGATTCGATAACCTGTCTCTCCTGCTCTAATGTATTTTGGATTTCATCAAATTCAGTTTTTGTATTTTCTAATTCTAACTCCTTTTCTTTAAGTTCCTTCAGCAATGCTATTTTTTCACCTAGATTAGATTTTTGAGATTCTTGCATTTCTTGAATGCGTTTTTGTTCTTGCACAATATTTTTCTCTATTTCCCCTTGTTCTTTTTGAACACGAATTAAATTTTCTTCTTGTAATTTAGATTCTTTCAGTAAATCTTCTTTTTCTTTTTTAATTTTATCCAAGATAGAAATGGTCTCGGTTTTTATTTTTTCAAGTTCTTCTTTTTGAATAGTGATTCGTTTGAATTCATTAATGTTGGAAGCGATGGTTTCTCGCTCTATTTTAATTTGGGAATCTAGATCATCGTTTATAGATTCAATTAGTCTCTTTTGTTCCTTACTGGTTTGCTTGATTTCTGATAATTGTAAATTTTCACGTTCAGACGTTGTGAGTTCACTTACTTCATTTTTTTGCATATCACTTTGATCAGAATCAGTACTTTTCTGCGTGACAAATTTATTTTCATCCCAGCTTTGGGGCAATTCACCTTTTGGATGTAATGTGCTTTTAAATGATTGACTTTCATCTTTAATTTCAATTGATTTGATTTCTTCATCATGCAAACTGGCCGAGTTATTTGCCGTTTCATCTAGTTTTTTCTGAAGATAAACCTGATCAGAGTGGTACAAAGATCTGCCTTTTAACAATAAGTCATAGATGTATTGAAGCCGTCCATAGTCACCGGAACCAGAATCAATTAATTGTTTGACAAGTGGCAAAAGGGGATTGTGTGTAATTTCCTTATCTTCATATGTTATTGGAGATCCTAATAATTTTTCAAGATATTGTTGGTCTGAATTAAACAGGATCTTACCATATTTTAGAGATTTACGAATGTTATCTAATCTACTAACATCATACTTACCAGCATCAATTAAACTATCTATTCGTTTTATCGCTTCAGAAATTGTTAATTTATCCATTTATTTCACATACCCATCATTTTTGATGATGTAAGAACAATATTAAAAAACTTTCAGATTTGCATCATAAGTGTCATAATAGACGATCAAACAAGTTTATGTGAGGACAAGACAATGAATTATCTTTTCTGAAGATATGCTTCATACTCAATGTTTCTACAGAAAAAATACATTCATCAGAAAAGATACTACGAAAAACCATTTTGTTGTTCAGAAAAAATAGGAGATGAAACAGAAAAAATGGAACTTCCAGACATATTCATTACTACATATTGTACTCTATTTGGATCAAACAATTTTAGATCAAAAACTTCACGAGGAGTGTTTTATTATCAGGCATAAAACGGAATTACTATTTTTACTGATTGTCAATAAAAAGGATCTCCCTTTCTGTGTCTGAAAAGGTGGTTATGACTTATAATTACATGAGTTGGTTTTTTGGAGAGTTGTCATAATGAAAATAAGAATAGATGGAAATTAGTGAAAAAATCCTTTGATGATTATTCAGTTGTAATTGCAGTTGTAATTGCAGTTATTATTGATGCTAAAGGCAATATTCGAGAAGTCATTATGAATACAGGAAAAACAGTGGCAATTAGTTATTAAAGATGAGGAATTGATCAGAAATATAATTTGAAAAATTAAGTTTGAAAAAGGCCTGCGATGAAATACTAAAAGGTCAATTTTTCAAACCTAATCTCTTTTTGATTTTTCTTTTAAATTACTCACCATGAGTGAACAGATAACAGAAAAGCGCATTCAGAATAAAAATGAAGAAGAAATTTCAAAAAACAATCAGTATTTTGAAGTGTACAGAAAAATGGTTAGTCAGATGGCAAAGAATTCTGAAAAAGAGTATTTCCTAGATGTGTAACCCAGGGTTAATTTTGAACTAACGATTACCATGGCCTTTTAGGAATTTTACGTTAAACTGGTTTTTTGTCGTTTAAGAATCAATCAAGATTACTTGTAACAGAATATGCCAAAACAGCCCAAACTTACAGAAACAAAAATTGTTAAAAATACGCTTTTTGGATTATTTCTTAATTCATCTTCGGTTTCAAATGACGGATTCAAAATTTTGACATATTACCATCCATCAAGACAAAATACCAGGCAGGCAGACCTGGAATCAATGGTCTTAAGCCTTAATTGCAAATGAAATATATCTACAAGATTGAAAGGATTTGCTCTAGCAACATTATTTTTTATCATTCCCTTAACATATGCCCAAGACTATCCAGAATACTAAGTAAGTGTTGAGACAGTGGCTGAAAATCTCACAATCCCAGGGAGCATTGATTGGACCATGATGGAGACATATTATTTACTGAAAGAAATGGCAATCTAAGAATCATTCAAGACGGTCAATTGCTAGAAAAATCGTTACTAACACTTGGAGTAGAGGGAGGAATGCTAGGATTGACAGTTGATCCCAATTTTGAGGAGAATAGCTTCATCTACATCTATTATACTTACAATGAATTTTTAACAACTACAAACAAGCTTGTAAGATTTCAATTAACAGGTAATGCATTAACTGAAGACAAAACATTGCTTGATGGAATTCCTGACGGGCCATTCCATGATGGAGGAAGAATTCAATTCAGACCAGATGAAAAACTTTACATCACAACTGGTGAAGCGGCAAACCCAGCTTTGGCCCAAGATCTAAATTCACTTGGAGGAAAAATTCTTAATCAATTCTGATGGGACAATTCCAGACGATAATTCCTGGAAAGATTCTGCAATTTTTCAATAGGGCATAGAAATCCCCAAGGCATTGACTGGGATTAATCAGGAAATCTTGTTGCGACAGAGCATGGCCCATCTGGATGGAGGGATGTTGCACATGACGAAGTAAATGTGATCATTCCAGGCACAAACTATGGATGGCTTGACATCATTGGAGATGAAACCAGAGAAGGATTGCAGAACCCAATCTTACATACGGGTGAAGACACATGACCCCATCTGGTGTCGAGTTTTACTATGGGGATAAAATTCCAGACTGAACTGGAAAATATTTTGTTGAGACATTAAGGTGAAGCCACTTGCATGCAATTGACTTTGATTTGAAAAATAATAGTCCTATCACATGAAAAACTATTCCAAGATGAATTTGGATGATTACGGGATGTAGCAACAGGTTCGGATGGGTACCTGTACGTACTGACAAGCAATCAAGACGGAAGAGGATCGCCTATCTTTGATGACGATAGAATTCTCAAAATCGTTCCATTAGATGATCATGGTTAAGAAAAAATGCAGGATGGTGGAGTCAGGGATTGTCATCTGATGATGAATTTACAAAGAGCATTCAATGGATGATAAATAATGGATTTATCAAAATATAGTTTTGATTGCATCTAATTAGAAGCATTTGAGATTTAGCATCTACTTTTTATCCCATAATTGCATACACAGTATAGAAAGCTGACACAATTTTCTATTGTCTGAATACTGGTAATTGTTTACCAGTCTGAGCATACAGCAGTACTGTGTAAAGGTTAATCCGCGCCAGTCAGCTTTCAAATTTTTAAAATACGTCAAATAAAGTCACATCATGAACATCAAGATTGGATGTACTGGTTGGAGCTACGAAGGATGGTCTGGAACATTTTATCCTAAAAACTTAGAAAATTCAAAATGGTTAAAATATTATTCTCAGATCTTTGAAATTACCGAAATCAATTCCACGTTTTATAAAATTTCTGCCCAAGAGATTGTAAAAAGATGGAATAAAGACACATCCATACATTTTAGATTTACAGCAAAATTTCCATCAATAATTACGCATGAAAAGAGATTAGATAGAGTAAATTCAGAAATTTTTTCATTTTTGGCTTCTCTTTCTCCAATTCATGAAAAAGTTTCAGCCCTAGTGTTACAGTTGCCACCATCATTGTCGTTTGAAGAGGCAAAACCAAGATTAGACGAACTTTTTGATTTGCTTCCAGATAATTTTGTATACCCTATAGAAGGTAGGCATGAGTCTTGGTTTTCAGAAGATGCAATAGAGTATCTAAAACAAAACAGACACTGCCTTGTATGGAACAAAGTTGCAGGAGTGAATAACCCAATGCCAATTACATCCAACTACCTCTACATTAGATTGATAGGAGATCGTTCTATATCAGATTCAGAATTTGGAAGAGTTGTAAAAAACAAAGATGCACTTGTTGCAAATTGGGCAAAAAAACTTGAAAAAATAAAAAATATTCCACTTGGAATAGTAATGATAAACAATCATTTTGAAGGATTCAGTCCACATACCGCAAATTCTTTAAGAATGAAACTTGGTATGCGGGAATTAATTTGGGAAGGGAAAAAACAGAAAACTTTGGGTAATTTTTAAAATAGATATTTTGAATAACTAAGGCAATGGTTGAATGGAACTAGTACTAAGACCAATTGCAGTTCCAAAATAATAACCAGCCAAAATAGTTGCACTAGACCAAATACATGAACCACCAAATGTGTACAAAACAAATTTAGGAATTCTCATTTTGAGTAACCCTGCAGGAATTGAAATCATCTCTCTCATTACAGGAACCATTCGTCCCAAGAAAACTGCCTTGTCACCATATTTCTCAAACCATATTTCAACTCGCTCTAATTTTTTGTCATTTACTTTAACAAATCTCAAGTAACGAAGTAATACAATACGTCCAAGCTTTAATGCAATTAAATAGATAGCAGAAGTTCCAATAGTTGCACCAAGTGCACCAAGAATAATCATAGGAATTATTCCTAACAAAGTCACATCCTGTTGAGATGCTAGAAATCCTGCAGTTGGAAATATTGCTAGAGTGGGAATTGGTGGAATTATAGTCTCAAGCAATGCTGCTAGGAATATTCCTTCGTAAAGATGATCCCCTAAAAAATCTGCAATCCAGATTAGAAAAGAATCAAATGGTTCCATTTGCTTCTGGCAATAAAATCTTACTAAATTACCTTACGAGTAAAAACTATAAAATGTTAGGCGTAATTTTTGCAGAAATTAAGGTTTAAGAAAAACTTTCAGAGTTTCAGGTTTTTTTGTATGTTCAATTGCTTCTGAAAACTTTTCCAAAGGGAAAGTAGAATCTATCATAGAATCAACTGAAACCATTCCAGTTGCAAGCGCATCTATTGCAGGTTTGAATAATCCACAACGAGAGCCAATCAGAGTAATCTCATTAACTACTACAGGAGTCAGATCAAGGTTTTCTCTTGATGCAATAGTTGATTTCAGGATTACAATCCCACGTGGTTTTATCAATTTCATAGTATCAGTAAACCCAGAATTACTTCCAGTAGCTTCTACTACCAAATCAAAAGATTGTTCATCAGGTTTTTCAATGCCAATTTTTATTTTAACTCCAATGTTTATCAAACTCTCAAGTTTACTTTTATGTCTGCCAAAACATGTAATATTAGGACATGTAAGTTTTAGAACTCGTATAATTAATTGAGCTAATCGCCCATCACCAACGACTGCAACTTTCCATTGAGATTGTAGTGATACTTGTTCTTTAATTTCAAATGCAGCAGATAATGGTTCAACAAAAACTGCTTGTTCATCAGTTATAGAATCAGGTATGACATGTAGATTCTTTTCTGGTAATGAAAGAAATTCAGCAAATGCACCATCTCTTTTCAAAATTCCAAGGACTGTTCGATTAGGACAGTGTCTATCCATTCCTTTTTCACAAGATTCACATAAACCACAACCTGCATTGATTTCACCGACAACACGTTTTCCAATTAAACTAGGATTTTCTGCTTTTTCCACAGTTCCAACAAACTCGTGACCTAAAATTCCATCATATTCCATATACCCATCTAAAATTTCCAAGTCAGTTCCACAAATGCCAGCTAAATTAATTCTGACTAAAACCTCTCCAAGTTTTGGATCAGGATAATTTTCCTTATATCTAGTATTTTTTCCATCAAAACACATAGCTTTCATAAAAAGAATAATGTTGTTTTCTAATTTTAAAATAGTTAAATTCTAAAAATGAAGCTCATTTTAAATAATTTAGGTTCATCAAATATACATGCCAAGAATTTCTCACTTTGATATTCCAGTAGACAATCCAGAAAGAGCTCAAAAATTCTACACCGATGTATTTGATTGGAAGTTTGAGAAATGGGATGGACCTATGGATTATTGGATAGCAAAAACTGGAAAAGAAGAACCCGGAATTGACGGAGGAATGTCAAAGAGAATACCAGGACAAATAGGAATGACCAACACAATCAATGTTCCATCAATTGATGTATTTGCAAAAAAGATCACTGGGAATGGAGGACATTTGATTATTCCTAAAATGGCAATTCCAAAAGTTGGTTGGTTTGCACAATGTACAGATACGGAAGGAAACATGTTTGGGATAATAGAAATGGATGAAAAAGCAAAGTAATACCACCTAAATTAATAATTAGGAAAAACACACAATTTCGATTGAGTTACAAGTTTCTAGATCATGCAACAGATGCGATAATCGAGGTAAAAGCAAATAATCTCAAAGAAGCGTTTGCAGTGGCAGCTGATGCAGAAATTAATCTTACACTAGATCAAGACAAAGTAGAAGAGAAAGATCAAAAGGAGTTTTCTGCCAAGGGAAAAGACATACGTTATCTTTTGTTTAGTTGGCTAGAAGAAATTCCATTTGTGCTAATCACAGAAGGATTTGCAATCAAAAGACTAGAGTTCGATATTGAAAAAAATAATGGATACACAATCAATGCAACTGCATATGGAGAAACATTGGATGTAAAAAAGCATAATTTCAAAGTAGAGATCAAGGCTCCAACATTTTATGACATGGAAATCAGAGAAAACGGCGGAGTTTACATGAGATTTTTGCTTGATCTCTAGATATTGTGAATAATAATTAGCAATTCTCTAGAACAAATTATACGTGTTTTTTAAAAGACTCGGTTGCAAATCCACTATTGTGAGAGTAAAACTAGGACTATTTGTATTATTTTCACTGGTCATTCTAATGATAGTACCAGTTCATGCGGATGTCACGTCTCTTTCATTGGAAAAGAACTTTTACACAATTGATGAGAATTTTACCATAATTGGAACACAAGACGGTAAAGAAATTGTTTATGTGATTATTCGTGATTCAAATGGAAACTATAAAGGAATGATATCAGACCCTACTACAACTCAAGGCGAATTTAGTACAATTCCAAGAGGAGTTGAAATGTTTTTTGACCGTGAAGGAATTTACAATGCTATAGGATTTACAGATAGTCAAAAAGAAGTGAATGGTACTTCAATATTATTAGAATTTGATGGAAAGAAGGTATTTGAAGTTCCAGATTTTGTATTACAGTTAAAAGATATTCCAGATAAAACAGTAGAAGTTGAAAAGACAGTTACATTTACAGTAAGTGTTACTGATAGTGCAGCTAAAGACATAGTATTCAGTTTAAAGAATCAACCAAGTGGAGCTACAATTGATCCAAACACAGGAAAATTTATTTGGACTCCATCAAAATCTCATGGAAATATTCAAGATGTGGATTATAGTTTTGACATCATAGCAAAAAGTGGAAGTCAAGAAGATAAAGAAAATGTCACAATTACAGTAAAGCAAGCATATGTGGAACCAGAAGAAAAACCAAAAGAACCAGAGCCAACTGTTGAACCAGAACCAATAGATGAACCTGAAGAGTTAGGAATCGCATCATTTGTTGATGAGAAAAAAGATCCGCAAAGCTATGTTGACAGGTATAACAACGAGGCAACATACAAGAAGTGGTTTGATGAGAACTT
>NZ_JAOULD010000102.1 GCF_029882185.1 Candidatus Nitrosopumilus sp.
TCAATATTTTGATTTGGTTTGACAATGTTTTGTACATAATAGCATACTCTGGAAATTTTTCAGGTAGTTCGCCCATCATCTAAATTAAATGTACATCTCACTAATACTGGTTGTGAAAATTTAGGTGGTTTCCTTATTTATGACGATGATATTTGGCTTGGGTATGTTGAACAATTATTTTCCCACATACAATATTTGAATTCTAGTCAAACCTGGAATATTTTATGTTAATGTTTTTGTTTGGGCAACTTGGCTATTCTAGATCTTACTTCCTTTATTATCTGTGAGAAGTGTTATTGACGTGCTCTTATTTTATTCTAAAATGCTTCATAATTCGGCAAACTCATCATCTATCAGTTTTAGCTTAGTTTGTTGGTTAATCATCAGCAATTTTTCTTGTAATTTCTATGGTATATTATTATCCCATCAAAAATCAGAACCTTTTTGATGTGACTATACACATTAATCGTGTGGTTAATTTTGAAAAAATATACCAAAGAGTAGCATCACAAGTAATTCAAAGATGTCATGGAGCAATCAAGATTACAAAACATGGGAAAATTATTGAAGTATATGATACCAAGCGTCATATGTGGAGTCATGGTTTGGCAGGACTTATAATTAAAGAGGAATGCCTGAATGCACATCTGAGAGAATGGGAATTTGCAAATGTACGAAATTATATGATCCAAGAATTACTTGGAAAATCAAAAAACTAGTATACGACTTTTCTAATGAGATATGGCTCTTTTAGCATAATTATATCGTCTCTGATTGATGATAATTCTACTTTTTTTAAATTATGGTTTGTGGTTATGATTAATGCTTCGCACCTAGAACATAAAATGGTCTTTCCATTTGATCTCTCCTCTCTAACAACATTCTTTTCCAATCTGTCTTCTTTTTGGCATGTTGGACACAGTCTTGGCTCTTTTAGCATGGTGATTATCTCTTTGATGAAAATAGTTTTTCCCATATCATATTACTGATAAATGATCACTAAAGAGTTTGTATTGTTAATTGGTATCAGCAATCCAATTTTGAATGTCAAACCGTTTTAATCATTCAAAATTAGAACGAATGGTATTCGGTATATTCCCAATCTAACCAATTAACAAAGTTGTAAAGTTTTTACTGAAAATATATTTTTGTACTTTTTGATATCCTTTTGCAAATATTGTTCGATTACTTTTGAATAATCATGTATCTATACATCGTTGTTCTTTGCATGAATTACTCTTATTTTTTCATCTAGATATTTTCAATCATCAACCTTTTTGAATGATTTCTTGTACATTTCAATATCTGGATTACTGCTAGTTATTTCGATATCTGTCTCTCATTATACGTATTTTTGATAATTTTTTACTCTGCTAAAATTTATAATATTTCATTACTTTTTTTCAAAAAATTCATATAAAATCTTAAATAGTTATATGGTTTATACATATTGATGTCGTTAGTTAAAAAATCTGGCGATTGAGTTGCGCTGCCCCGCAGAACGAAAAAAGGCAATCAAACGTTTAGACGTTTGACCATGA
>NZ_JAOULD010000061.1 GCF_029882185.1 Candidatus Nitrosopumilus sp.
TAGATTCTGTTAAATCTGAAAATCTCCAATTACGAAATTATATTTCACTAGTTTCTGCAGAAACCGAATTATCCCAAAGACTCTCTGAAATAAAACAAAATTTTGCAAATTTTCCTGATTTGGAACGACTAATCGTACCTATTTTTGACAGGATTTCAAAAATAAAATCAGAAAAAGAAGTTTTGGCCACTGGATTGAAATTGAGCTGATTCGTGTTACTATGATGATTGAGTGACACAATGAAAAGAACAAAATTCATCTTTCATACTATAAAATTCCCTACCGCAATGCCTACATTCCTTAATGGTTCTCATATAGTATAATGCACATTTCTGGCATAAAGGATCGATCATTTTCTTAATATGGTGCCAAATATTTTTTCAGTAATCTAGAGTTTCCTTCATTTTCACGATTGTTTAAATCAGGTAAAAACGAGAATACATCATGGCAACACAAATGACTTCTGCTCGACGAGGAGTAGCTACTGATGAAATGAAACAGGTGGCAAAAGATGAAGATGTTTCTCTTGATTGGTTAATTCCAAAAATTGCAAAGGGTTCAATAATTATTCCTAGTAACAATGTAAGACCTCAAAAAATTCACAATGTTGGAATTGGGAAAGGGCTAAAAACAAAAGTTAATGTGAATATTGGAACTTCAACATTAAATGTAAACATTGATGAAGAAATTGAAAAAGCTAAAGTTGCAATAAAATATCATGCAGATACCATAATGGATCTTAGTGATGGTGGAGATGTTAAAAAAATACGACAAACTCTTTTAGATGTTGCACCTATTACTTTTGGAACTGTTCCTATCTATGAGGCTTATAATTATGGGGTAGAAGTTCACAAAAATCCTTTGAATTTAACTGAAGATGATTATCTTAATGCATTTGAAAATAACGCAAAAGATGGAGTTGATTATACTACTGTACACTGTGGAATAACAAAAGATATTGCAAAAAGAATTCTCAAAGTTCAAAGATATGGTGGAGTTGTAAGCAAGGGTGGAACAATTACCGCTGCATGGATGTTAAAGCATGATAAGGAAAATCCATACATTACTCATTATGATTACATGATGGAAATTGCCAAAAAATATGATGTCACATTTAGTCTTGGTGATGCACTAAGACCAGGCTCAATTTTAGATTCTCATGATGAATTGCAAGTTCAAGAAATGATTAACATATCTAGATTAACAAAACGTGCACACGAACATGATATTCAAGTGATGGTTGAGGGGCCTGGTCATGTCCCATTAAATGAAGTTGCTGCAAATGTAAGATTGGCAAAATCGTTAATTGGAGATGTTCCATATTATGTACTTGGTCCATTAGTGACTGATGTTGCATCTGGACATGATCATATTGCAAGCGCTATAGGAGCTGCTGTTTCTGCAAGTGAAGGTGTGGATCTTTTATGTTATCTTACTCCTTCTGAACATCTGGCATTGCCAAATGCTGAAGAAGTAAAAGCTGGATTAATTGCATATAGGATTGCAGCTCATGCAGGTGATCTTGTAAAGATTCGTGATAAGGTCATCAAATGGGATATGGAGATGACTGAAGCTAGACGTACATTGGATTGGGAAAAACAACTTGCCTTGTCTATTGATCCTGAAGAAGCTGCTAAAATTCATAGCAGAACAGGACAACATCCTGGTAATAATGTTCCATGTACCATGTGTGGTGGTGCTTGTGTGTATATGATGCTGCCACAACAGAAAAAATATGAAAAAGAAAATAAAAACTTACAACAAGTTGAGTAAAACTTTTTGAAGACTAGGTACTGTTTCATACTTGTCCAAATCCTCTATGGTGATCCATCGGAACTCTGAATTTTCCCAATTTAGTTTAACCATGGGATCTTTTGATTCAAATAAAAATGGAAATATTTTCCATTCGTGATTTTTGTATTGAGGGGAATTAATTTTCATTTCTTCTGTAGTTTTAATTAATGTGATTTTATCTTCTGTTATTCCAACCTCTTCAAAAATTTCAATTTTTGCTCGTTTGAGTGGTTCTTCATCCTCTTCAATAATTCCACTAATTCCTGCCCATAACCCTTTCATGGATTTTACTTTGTCACTTCTTTTTAGGATTAATAACTTATCATCATTTCTAATGAATGATGTTACAATCTTTGTTGAGAACATATCTGCTATTTTTCAACTGCTTTTACCATTTTTGTTAGTTTTTTGTATGATTCGTTAATGTCTGTATGTTTGGCAAGTCTTTCTTGACAGTCTTTGATATATTCTATCACTTCTTCAGTCTTTGACTCTTGTACAGATGTTAGTAGTCTGCCGATGTCTTTCCAGAGTTCCTCTGCAACTCTGCGAATTTCTGGATTTGCAATGATAGTTTCAATCAACTCTGGGGATTCTGTCATGATGCTTTCTGCCAATGTTTTTTGGACTCTGAAAGTTGTTCCTGACATTTTTTCAGTCAGATTCATTTTTTCATCTTTTGAAATAATATTTGCAAATACTAGGTTCATTAAATGAGTTAATCCTAAAATCACTGCAATCTTTTTGTCATGTTCAACTGCATCGATTGTAACAAAGTTTGCTCCATCAAAAAGTGTTTTTGCAACCGTCAATTCTTTTTTAGCATCTCTAATTGGAATGGAAATAACATTTTGACCCTTAATTGATTTAGTTCCTGGGCCAAACATTGGGTGTATACAAATTGGATTAATTTTAGTTGGCATTTTTGATAATGATGAAACTACTTTGGATTTTTCTGATGATATTTCAATAAGATATGTTCCTCGTTTCATTTCTTTTGCAATTAATCTGATTATTTCTGGGGTTCTTCTTGTTGGTGTACACAAAACTACATAATCAGCTTTCAAGATTCCTCCCACTAGTGATTCTGCTACTTTGATGTTTTTGCCTGAAATCTTATTTTCTGAATCATATCCTGTCACTTCAAAACCTTCATCTGCAAAATATTTTGCAAACCATTGACCCATTTGACCTCCTGCACCTACCACTGTGATCTGTTTCATTTACTCTCACTCATAATGTTGCCAAGTATATTCATTCCTTCGATCAATGTTTCTTCATTTTGACATGCAGAAAGCCTGATAAAATTCTTATAATCTCCAAATCCTTCCCCCGGGGCTACTGCCAAACCTTTCTCTAGCGTAGCATTGGCAAATTGAACTCCGTCGAATCCTTCCTGGTTAATTCTTGCAAAAAGGTACATTGCTCCATCTGGAACCATAAAATCTAGTCCTATTTCACTTGCTTTTTGTGCCAATACATCTAGTCTTTTTTGTACTGTATTAGTATTGTTGGATGTGTCTGCTTCAAGTGCTTTCATGGCTATGTATTGTATCGGTTCTGAGACATTTGTCAGACATAGTGCCTCTAATTTTGCCATTTTCTCAATTATTTTTGAATCTGCAATGGCAAAACCTATTCTAAACCCTGTCATTGCATGTGATTTTGAAAATGATTGAGTAACAATACTTTTTTCATAATTGTAACTTAGAACGCTCTTCCAACTAATTTTTGCATATTGTGAATAAATCTCATCACTTAACACATAGAGATCATTCTTCTTTGCAATTTCGATAATACTGTCTTGTAATTTTTCATTTAATATCTTCCCTGTTGGATTGTTTGGATAATTAAGCACAATCATTTTTGTATTTGAATTAATTGTGTTTTTGATTTGCTCTAATGAAGGTTCCCATTTGTCTTCAAAAGTTGTATTGATTGTTCTAACCTTGATTCCTGAATTTAATGCACATTCTTTGTAAGCTGGCCATGCAGGCTCAATCACAATCATTTCATCCCCTGGGTTAAGCAGTGTTGTAATTGCTGTAAAAATTGAAAATCTAGCTCCTGGACTTACTATGATATTTTCTTCTTTGACATTTGTATTGAATTTTTTGCATACATATTTTGCAAGCGTATCTCTGAACACTGGCATTCCTCTAGATTGGCCATACTTTAGAAATCCTTTATCAAATACTTCTTCTAATGCATCCTTTACAATCTTTGGCGGTAGAAAGTCAGGTTCTCCAACTTCCATATGGATAATTTTTTTTCCTTGTGATTCCAGTGATTTTGCTTTTAAAAAAATTGATAGGTGTGTTTGTTTGTTTACTGATTGAACTTTAACTGATTCATTTAACAGAAAATTCAAAAATTTTGTAGCAATTGATTCATCAAGTCCAATACTTTTAGACAATGAAATCACTTTTGCACGTAGGCTATCTTCTCTTGTTTCATCTGTTACTCCTTTACCAATATTTTTTTTGACTTCTCCAATCTCTTTTGCAATGTCTGTTCTACTTTTCAACAACTTTATCATTTTTAGAGTGACATCCTCCATCTTATTACGAAGATCATCTATGTCTGACATTTTCTTATAATGTTGGTTTAATTGCTCCTGAAAGTAGGGCATGATCTGCTATAGTTAATGCTACAAGTGAATCCACTACTGGTGGTGCTCTTGGAACAACACATGGATCGTGTCTTCCTTTGACTTGAAGAATCGTCTCTTTCCTTGTTTTGATGTCTATTGTTTTTTGTTTTTGAGCAATAGATGATGCTGGCTTGAAAGCAATTCTCATGGTTATTGGCATTCCATTTGAAATGCCTCCTAGAATTCCTCCAGATCTGTTTGTTTCTGTAACTATTTTTCCTTTTTTCACTGTGTACAAGTCATTGTTTTCTGAACCGTAAAGTTCGGAACCTGCAAATCCTGAACCAAATTCTATCCCTTTTACGGATGGAATTGAGAAGATGGCTTTACTTAAATCTGATTCTAATGAACTGAAAATTGGTTCGCCTAATCCTACTGGAACGTTTGTTGTAACTGATTCAATAATTCCTCCAAGTGAATCTCCTTTCTTTCTGGCATCTAGAATATTTTCTCTCATTAGTTTTGCTGTTTTGTTTTCAGGACAACGAACTTCATTTTTATAAATAGAATTAATCATTTTTTCATTAAATTCCCTTTCCATCTTTGTTTTTCCAATTTGTGTTGTAAATGAACTTGTTTCAATACTTAGTGTAACTTTAAGTAATTTTCTTGCAATTGCACCTCCCATCACATGTGTTGCAGTCAGTCTTCCAGAAAATCTTCCTCCTCCTCTATGATCATTGTAATGATTGTATTTTGTCATGGCCGGATAATCTGAATGACCTGGCCTTAGTTTTGTTTTCAAATTTTCATAATCTTTTGATTTTTGATCACTATTCCAAATCACCATTGTGATTGGAGCTCCTGTGGTATATCCTCTGAAAACTCCTGAAATTATTTCAACCATGTCTCCTTCTTTTCTTTGAGTAGAAATAAGATTTTGTCCTGGCTTTCTAAGGTCTAACATTTTCTGAATGTCTTTTTCATCGAGTTCCAACCCTGCTGGACATCCGTCTAAAACTGCTCCGATGGATTTTCCATGGCTTTCACCAAAACTTGTTAAGACAAGACGCTGACCTATAGAACTTCCTGGCAACATACTTTCAAGGTTTGTCGATGTTTATAATTCCTCATCCTGAAATTTCCTGAAAATTTCCTTGATTGGATTGCCTATTTTGGCAGTTTGGTATGCATGTTTAAAAATTATATAAAAATTAAATAAATTATGAAATAATTATAATATATTCTTAAATATTAGAATTACAGGTATAATATATGAAAAATCATGTAAATTATAACAAATGATTTGCGCGGCTCTGCGAAAAATACATGTTATCGACGCAAAAGCGTTGTGGGTGAGGAGAATGCTTTTCACCCTATACAGGGTCGCGCCTTTTATCTCTCAAAGTTTTTTTTGAAAAATTATTTTATTCGATTTGGATTTTAGCACCCATACGATTCATCTCTTCTACAAAATTTGGATATGACACTTTAACTGATTCTGGATCAGTTACAGTACAATTTCCAACATACATTCCTGCAATGCAAAAAGCCATGAACAATCTGTGATCTTCTTCTGAATTCAAATCAGCACCCCTAATTTTTTCAGATGCCTTTAAGATTAATCCGTCTTCTTTT
>NZ_JAOULD010000062.1 GCF_029882185.1 Candidatus Nitrosopumilus sp.
TATAGTATGAAAGATGAATTTGTTCTTTTCATTGTGTCACTCAATCATCATAGTAACACGAATCAGCTCAATTTCAATCCAGTGGCCAAAACTTCTTTTTCTGATTTTATTTTTGAAATCCTGTCCAAAATAGGTACGATTAGTCGTCCAAATCAGGAAAATTTGCAAAATTTTGTTTTATTTCAGAGAGTCTTTGGAATAATTCGGTTTCTGCAGAAACTAGTGAAATATAATTTCGTAATTGTAGATTTTCAGATTTAATAGAATCTATTTCTGACATATTTGTCACCTAGGAGGACTCCAACTTTCCTCCATGGAATCACCCAGATTTTTTGAGGCAAGATATTGTTTTCCACATTTGAAACATTGCCACACAAATTTACCATCTCTCATTGTTTGATATTGCATAGGTAACAAGCAAGTAGTACATCGTAATGTTTCAGGAGGAGCATCATTCAGTACCGGAATTTTAGTCATCAAAACAAAACAAGGAATTCAAGTATAAAATAGATGTCCTGTAAAATGATTAATTAAAAAAGAAAGGCAGATTAGTATTGAAAAAATAACAATCATAATGAATTTACTCTCTATCGGCGGATCGGATCCTTCATCAGGTGCAGGAATTCAAAGTGATGTCAAAACTTTTGCAGAATTTAACGTGTATGGACTAACAGTGATCACAGCCATTACAGGTCAAAACACATCGAATTTTGGAATGATAGAACCAGTATCAGATAGAATTTTAAAAAATCAATTGGAATCAATAATATCAGATTTTGAAATAAGTGGAATTAAAATTGGAATGGTTTACAATTCTCAAATAATCAAAACAGTATACCAACAATTAAAAAAATTGAAAATACCAATTGTCGTAGATCCGGTTTTAAAATCAACGACAGGGGGAGAGTTGATGCAGAAAACAGCTATTTCGGATTTTCAAAAATTCATTCTTCCTCTTGCAACAGTAATCACCCCAAACAAATTTGAGGCTGAAATCATATCAAAAATAAAGATCAACTCAGAAAAGAGCATGGAAAAAAGTGCAAAAATCATCCAAAGGATGGGGGCAAAAAACGTGGTGATTACAGGTATAGAAAAGAAGAATAACAAAATAACAGATTTTGTGTTAGAAAAAAATACAAAGTATGCAATAGTAGGAGATAAAATTGCAAACATCAATCATGGTAGCGGATGTAATTATTCAGCAGTCATGGCATTTGCATTAGCTAACAATAAAACAATACGTGAATCAGTAAAATTTGCAAAAGAATACACATACAACTCTATAAAAAATGCAAAAAAAAGAGGCAAAGGAATCAGCATTACAGACATTCAAAAACAAGACAAGACGCATTCAGAATTATCACATGCAATTAATGAATTTGTAAAGATGAAAAACATATACAAGAATATTCCCGAATGCCAAACAAATTTTGTCTATTCCAAACAAAAACCAAAATCAACTAGAGATATTTTAGGAATTTCTGGAAGGATTGTCAAGGCAGGAAAAGAAGTCATCATTGCTGGGGATTTGGCATACGGAGGCTCAAAACATGTTGCAACTGCATTATTAACAGTAAATAAAAAATTTCCAGAGATACATTCTGCAATAAATATCAAATTCCAAAATACAACAATAACGAAAATGAAAAAATCAAAATTAAAAATTTCAACCTATGATAGGATGCAAGAGCCAAACAGTGTAAAAAACAAAGGATCTACAATAGAATGGGGAATAAAAAATGCAATTAAAAATCTAAAAAAACCACCAGATGTAATCTTTCACAAAGGTGATTTTGGTAAAGAGCCCATGATCATAATTTTTGGAGAGACACCGGGAATTATTTTGAAAAAATTATCAAAAATCATAGAATAAAATTTTAGTTTAAAATCATCCTTGAACATAAATAGTCATATTCCAAATAGGATTTGTGAAGTCAGTAATTTTAGCAGCATAAAACAAAAAAGACATTTGTCACCATGAGTTTAAACGAATACAAAACTGATTTGTCTTATGAAATAATTAATACTGCAAAAACAGGCACAATGCAAAGTTGGGATGAAAAACCATAAATCAAAGCAAATGTGAATAGAGGTTGTTACGTAATGGAGTCAGAAATATTCAGTGGGATTTCAAAGAATAAAGTATATGGAATGGATGACTTATCAGAAAGACCACAAATAAGAAAAAATTTGTCAGTAGTTTTATTACAAAAAAAGGATTTACAGATATCGGTAGCAAAGAATCGTATAAAAAAGCAAATGAAGAACATGTTAAGAAAATTAGGAAAAAGTGAGAACAGAAATGAATGAGCCAACCATTAGAGAATTAAAAGAAGGAGATCTGTGGAATGGATTTCTAAAATCATTGGACTCATTAAGAGAAGCAAGTAGTATTGATACAGATAAGGCAAAATCAATATTTAAAAAAATTGATTCCAACCCAGATCATATTATTGCAGTTGCAGAAGTAGATGGGCGAATTATAGGTTCGACTACACTGTTAATAGAAACAAAATTCATCCATAATGGAGGGCTAGTTGGACATATCGAAGATGTGGTAGTAGACAAAGAACATCAAGGTAAAAAAATAGGTGAAAAAATTATGAAATTTCTAATCGAAATTTCAAAAAAACGTGGCTGTTATAAGATAATTCTGGATTGCACAGATGATGTGAAACCATTTTATGAAAAACTAGGTTTCAAACAAGTTGCAAACGAACTAAGGTTAGATAATATTTAGAAGAATTCTTTTTTTGGTTTCTTCTTTTTTTCTTTTGTTAAATAAGCACCTACAGCAATCACAGGAATGGACAGGATCATAAACAATACAGGTACAAACTTTACAATGTCTGTAAGATAGATCTCGTCTATTTTATCAACCATAGAATAAGACACAATCATTCCAGATAACATGATCACTCCACCTGCAACAATCAAAGCACCAATAGGTTTTGAACCATATTGTCTTGTCATAATGAATGGAACAGCAGCTAAGATTCCAGCAGGGGCAACACCTATAGAAATGAATTGGAATATTTTTGGGTCTGCATCAAATGTAATTGAAAATTCAATTGCTTCAGGAACATTGGTCATAAAATAGTAAATTGAAATCATCTCACCTGCAAACATTGCAAATAACCCAAGGCTAGTAACTGCAAGCCATTTTTCTATTGCCATGATTCTAACAGATTCTAGTTGATAAATAAACCATTCAAACAATCAAACTATGCCAACTAGATTGGCTAGTTCCTTCCTACAAGATGCACCAAGTTTTTCTGCAGCTTCCTCAGGAGAAATATCATTTAAGAAAATCCCATATCCTCGCTCTAATCCAGACCAGGATTTGGTTATAGGATAAATTTCAATATGCCAGTGAATCTGTCTACTGTTTTTCTTTTCAGGAGAAAGATGAAACACAATATTGTAAGAAACGTTTTTGATGGTTTTTGCCAATCCGCCCAGAGTGGCCCTAAGAATTAATGATAAATCATTGATTTCTTTTTGTGTGATTTTTGAAAAACTAGTAACATGTTTTTTTGGAGATATCCAGAACTCGTAAGGGTATGAAGGAGCCCAAGGAGAAAATGCAATAAAGCCTTCAGTTTGAAGAACCTGTCTAGGTCCACTAATTTCTTCATTGACAGTTTGACACATTGGACAGACTCCCTTTTCATTTAGGATTTTGTGAGATGCTTCAGCTTCGGTTTCAATAACAGGAGGAATTGTAGAGAATGTTAAGAGGTTGAGGTGAGGATGAGGATTAGAATTACCTGCCAATTCACCATGATCCCCATAAATTGAAACATAGGTTACACCTTTTTGCGTGTAAAGCCACCTTAATCTATCTTGAACGACTACTAGTACGTTTGACCATTGTTCAGTATCAATAGTCGCAAAAGTATCCTTCTCGTTTGGAGATGCAACAACAATGTAATGATAACCGTATGCAGGTTCACTGTAAAACGGTTTGTCACTGTAAGAATTCTCAGTATCAATTGAAACTATAGGGTTTTTACTTTCAAAAACTCGGATTGCCCAACCTTCAACATACGTTTCATCTTCATTATCTTGAAGACGTTGCAACATACCGTCTTTTGCGACAAGTGATAAGACAGAGGGATTTGTCATGGCTTCATTGCCTGGTGCAAAAGGGGATTTTTTTGGATCAACTACTTTGTTGTCTTTTTTTGAGACAATCATAAAACGCTCAGAAACATAATCTTTGCGCATATCACCCATAATGGTTATTGAGAGTAAAATGTCTGTTAAAACGTTTACTAAGATCTATTAAAATTTAATTTTAAAAATTAGTTAAAGACAATTTTAAAAAATAAGAAAGTCCTATCTTCACCAAAAATAAATTTGATGAAAATTAAAAAACAATAACACATAATTTGATCGTAAAGTTTGTTGTAAGATTTAAAGGAGAGCACCAGATTGCCAGTATGTGGAAAGTATTTTGAATAATTCTGATATCCATATGATTTACGTTCTTTTAGACGGCGTCGGAGATCTTCCACATCCAGATTTAGATGGAAAAACACCGCTTGAGGCTGCAAATACTCCAACATTAGATAAGATTGCCAGTAATGGGGCAATAGGAGAGGTAATTTCAGTTGGAAAAGGAATTGCTCCAGAATCAGACATTGCTGTTTTCAATATGCTAGGATACAAATTCAAACATGCAGATTATGTTGGAAGAGGAGTAATTGAAGCAATAGGGATTGGTGTTGATTTTAAAGATGGAGACTTGGCTCTAAGAGGAAATTATTCCACATTAAATGATGAAGGAGTAATTGTTGACAGAAGAGCAGGTAGACATATTGAAAAAGAGGATGCAGACGGAGTTGCAAAAGAAATTGAAGAAAAGATCAAATTAACATCCCCAGGCATATCAGTAGTAGTTTCTCCAACAATAGGTCACAGAGTAACAGTAAGAATCAGAAAAGATTCTCAAAAATTATCTTCCAGAATTACCAATACAGACCCAGCATACAGCAACATTGGAGGCATGGGAGTTGCAAAAGCAGTAGGAGACTTTTTAAAAATTGAGAAATGTTTACCGCTTGAAGATGATAACGATTCAAAATTTACTGCCAATCTTGTAAACGAATTCTCAGAAAAATCAATCGAGATAATGAAAGAGAGTCAAATTAACAAAAGAAGGCAAAGTGAAAACAAAAAACAACTGAGCTGTATTTTGCTTAGAGATGCAGGTAACAAATATCCAGACGTAATTCCAATTAACGAAAAATATGATATGAATTTCTCATGCATAGTAGATATGCCGGTTGAGATAGGCATTTCAGAAGTTCTAAAAATGAAAGCTTTCGAAGCAGGAGGATTAACAGATTATGAAGAAAAGGCAAAAGTGGCTGCAAAAGCAATGGAAACTCAAAATGCAATTTATGTTCACCTTAAAGGACCAGACGAATTTGGTCATGACGGAGATGCAATAGGCAAAATGAAAAACATAGAAGAAATTGATCAAAGATTTTTCAAAACATTAGTTGAAAACATTGATTCAAGTAAAGTTGCAATCATTATTTCTGCAGATCATTCTACACCATGTATAAACAAAGGACATAGCGATGATCCTGTTCCACTACTAGTTTCAGGGGACTTTATTAAGAAAGATGGCACGACCAGAATGACTGAACAGCAAGCAAAGAAAGGAAGCATAGGATTACTTCAAGGTGCAGAAGTAGTCGAAAAATCTCTAGAATTAATTAAATCTCAAATCTAGTAAGTTTGTTTCCTTGTTGCATATTGACAACATGTTTTCTAATTCTATCAACATCTATTGAATAATACATAGAGGGAGACGTACCTAATTTTTCCAAGGCTCTGC
>NZ_JAOULD010000003.1 GCF_029882185.1 Candidatus Nitrosopumilus sp.
AGAGAATATGGAGCAATTATTACTGAAAAAATGGTTGATGGGAAGCTAATAGTCAGTCATCATGCGATATCTGATGAACTATCAAAAGAGGACTATGAGAAAAAATTGTCATTTAAGGGCCAGACATCATGGGCATATGTCAATTATAGTGCATATAATTCGGGGATTGTTATCTTTAATGGGAAAATAACTAAAATTGGAGATGGTCTATTGAATATTTCAACTGACAAAAATATCTTTGAAGATCTAAGTTTCAAAGTGATATTTTCTGAAAAAAATGCTGAAATAGATCAAGAAAATGCATTTGTACTTTTTTTAATGAATTCAGTAATGAAATATCCTGAGATAACTCATGATATCAAAATACTACATACAGGAGAAATGGTCATAAATTCAGAAAAATCAAATGGAATCAACCAAGAATTTAGAAATTCAGTATCAGTAAAATAATCACCATTTTTCTTTAATTGAATAAAAATCATTCACAAGGTCAGCTTTGAGATGCAATGTAACTTTTTATTCCCATTTTGAAAAGTAAATCATAAAATGTTTGATAAATTCAAAAATGATGAGGGTGGAGAAATGGTAGAAGAAAGAAATGAGGGAGTTGATTCTGAAGAATCTAGTTCCATAACTCATTCATCTAGTCAAATTGGAATTGGAGAATTAATGGGAAAGCGGGCAAAATTAGAAGAAGCCATAGATTATGTTGGTTTAATGATAAAGAATCTCAAAGATAAGAGAACTTTACTTGAAAAAGATATTGAAGAGGAGTCAGTCGATATTAAAAATCTAAAAGAAAAGCTTCAGAAAGTTAGTGAATATATTGATGATGAAAATAGAGGAATAGAAGAACTAGTCAATAAAAGAAAACAAGTAGAAAACGAAGCTGATGAAGTAGGCTCAATAATCAATAACCTAAGAGAAAAATTATCTAGTGTTGATAGAGTTATTGATGATGAGGGTAGTAGAGTTAAGAAAATTAAAGAATCAAGGGATTCTCTAGAAAGTTAGATCTAAAAAATCAGATAATTCTTACAAATAAAAATAATTTTTCAAAATATTGTGTTTAATAAAACTTTGAGGTTGTTGCAACTGATGAATTTGTATCAGAAGGAACTGATGGGAACATTTGTCCTGTAGAACTTTCTGCAACAGCAGCAGCCTCTTTAAGAATACTTTCAGATTCAGCGCTAGTAGTTGCATCATTTCCAAATGCTGTATCTCCAGAGAAACTATCTGTCATAAAGCCTCCAAGCATCTCAGCCATTTGACCAATTTCTTGTTCTGCTCCTGGCATGATTTTTCCAAGGGATGATTTGAGATTTTTCATCAATCCCATTGTAGGCATTATTGCTACTACAGTATCTCCAAGATCACTACATGTAGTTAATCTTAATTCGATTTGTTCTAAGGCTATTCTAGCACCACTCAGAATCTTTGTAACTTTTCTCACTTCTGCTAATTCATTTCCAAGAACTTTGGTAGTTTGAGTGTCATGCTTTTGTGTTGCTTCTACAATTCGTTGAAATAATTTTGCATCACGGGCTTGTAGATTTGTCAACATAGAATCTAATTTTTTAATTTGTAATTGTAATTTTTTAATTCCTTCTTGAACTCTTGGTTTCAAGGCACCTTTAGGCTTGATTGTATCATTGAGTTTTTCAGTAATACTAGGTTTAGGCTGACTGGACCATTTATCAGACAGATTAGGCATGAGTTTAATTTTATAATATGTACTTAATTTCCTGTGTAAAGAATGGTTAACAGGACATTAAAAATTACTAACCAATATAGGAGACGATAGGCTTTCGAGATAGATTTTTCTAATTTGAGATAAGGAAATGCATGTAATAATGAATAAAAAATTGATGATAATTCCACTAGTTTTGATAATCATATTTGGGATAGCTGGTTTTTCAACAGATTCATCTGATAATGAAAATAATACTATTTTTCATGTAACATTTGCAGATCCTAATCTTTACAAAAATGGAGAGTACAATAATTCATTAATTCTTGAGAAAGGAGAATATTTTTTTAGATTTGTTCCAAATGGAAGTAGTCCTAAAATTTTGTCAATATCACTAAACGGAAATACATTTGATTTTTCTGAAGATTTCAAACTTGTAGGCACGTTACACAAGACTACAATTTCTGAATATTTTACTTGGGATTATGATGGAGAAAAAGAATTTTCAATTTCTGAAATGCAAGAAATCGTAATTTCTATTAATCCAAATGGAGAAACTATGGGCTCAATATCAGTAGATATTTTAGAAAATTAAAAGGCGTACACCCCTTTGTTACAGAACATTGAGAGATTTCCTCTCTTCGTCAACCGTTAACGGCTGATCACCTTTTTCGTTCTGCGGGGCTACGCAGTTTTAGTCGATAGTGATTATATCTTTCGACATTGTTTACTATAAGAACTTCAAGTATTTAAAATTTAATATTAAAATTTATATAAAATTATCATTTTTAATGTAATTTTTAAAATCTATCATAGACTAATGGATCTATAAATTACGAATTTGGCTTTGGACATTATTGAAATTATCAGGTAAGATCGCACTAGTAACTGGTGGAAGTCGTGGTATAGGATTAGCTACTGCAAAAATATTGTCAGAACATGGAGCAACTGTAATAATTACTGCAAAAAACAAAGAAAGATTAGAAAAAGCAGTGTTAGAAATTCCCAATACAATAGGTATTGCAGCTGACATTAGAAAAACAAATGATGTAAAAAATGTCATGAACAAAATTATTGAAAAATTTGGTAAATTAGATATTCTTGTAAATAATGCTGGAATATTTCCAGAGATAAAAAAATTACATGAAATTGATGAAGACGAGTGGAATAAAGTATTAGATGTAAATCTCACAGGGCAGTTTAGATATACAAAAGAGGCAATTCCTCATTTACAGAAAACATCTGGTTCAATAATCAACATTTCATCAGATGCAGGAATCAAGGCATATCAAGGATTTAATGCAGATGCATATTCTGCATCAAAAGCTGCTTTGATATTATTAACAAAATGTTGGGCATTAGAATATTCTAAAGACAAAATTCGAGTCAATTGTATTTGTCCTGGAGTTGTAGATACGGATATGACTAAACCATTTTTGAAAACTGAGAAAGATAAAGAATTTATGAATAATGAACACCCTATTGGAAGAATTGGACAACCAGACGAAATAGGAAAAGCAGTGTTGTATTTTGTCTCAGATGATGCATCTTGGACTACGGGAGCGGTTCTCACTGTAGATGGAGGGGAATCAATTAAATGAATTCACATGAATTTAATACAACTCTAGAGATTGAAAGATTATGAAAGATCGAAAAGCCAAGGCAAAATTGATTATTCTTTTAGGAATTATTTGGATAATTATCACTTTACCATTACCATGGGTAGTCAACAATCCCGATGTCTCGACTGCACAATTCAATACAATAATTGCGATTATAGGAGTAATGTCAATCCCATTCATTGTTTTAGGAGTTGCCTGGACACTAAAGCCAGAACTCACAACTTAGGTAATTTCTATTGAAAGACATTCCAATTCCTGATAAGATTCCTGAATTAGATATTGCTATCAAGGCAGCAAATGAAGCTGGGAAAGCTATTTTAGAAATTTATCAAGGAGATTATGAAACATCTACAAAAAATGATGATTCTCCTATTACAGATGCTGATCTTAAGAGTAATGAAGTCATAAAGAAAATTCTTTCACAGTCAAAGCACCAAATTTTATCTGAAGAGGATAAAGATGATCTAAGTAGATTATCAAAGGAAATAATTTGGATTGTAGATCCTCTTGATGGAACTTCAGATTTCATTGATAAGACAGGAGAATTTACAGTAATGATTTCATTAATTAAAAACAAAAAACCAATTCTTGGTGTAATTGGGTGGCCTACAGAAAAAACATTGTTTGTGGCACAAAAAGGTAATGGTGCATTTAGATTTTCAAATGAAGAGTGGAAAAAAATATCAGTTACAAAAGTTTCAGAAATCTCAAAATGTAGAGCTGTTGGATCAAGACATCATTTATCAGATAAAGAAAAAGCATTCATTAAAAAATTAGGTATTGAGGATTTTACAAGTATTGGCAGCTCATTAAAAGTTGGAAAGATTAGTTCGGGTGAAGCAGAAGCATACATTACAACTACAAACAAAATGAAAGAGTGGGATTCGGCTGCATCATATTGTATAATTTTAGAAGCGGGGGGCAAGATGACTGACATGTCAGGAAATGATCTCATATACAACAACAAAGATGTGCATCACCAAAATGGAATTCTAGTGACTAATGGATTAGTTCATAATAAAATAGTTGAAGAATTTAAAAAATTAGAGTAAGTTTCTTCCCTTAAGGAAGTCCTTTACTTTGTTTGCACTATCTGAAAGCGAATCATGTTCTGTATCTATTACTAAATCAGCTTTTTCTGGAGCCTCATACGGATCATCAATTCCTGTAAATCCTTTGATCTCTCCTTTTCTTGCCTTAGCATACATACCTTTGACATCTCTTTCTTCACATTTTTTAAGTGAACATTTTACATAACATTCTGCAAATTGATCACCTGCATCGATAATCTCTCTGGCATTTTCTCTGTTCTCAAGATATGGAGATACTAGAGAAACTGCACTTGGAACACCATGTTTTAGTAAAAGCTTTGCCAAATGAGCTACTTTTTTGTTATGTTCATCACGTCCAGCTTTTGAAAAGTCTTTTGGAGAAAACCATTCTCTTAGTTCATCTCCATCAAGCATTGCCAAATTTGGAATATCTTTCTGCAAATCTTTTACGATTGTAGTCTTTCCTGAACAAGGAAGACCAGTCATCCAAAGAACGAAAGGTTTCATGATCAAAAATATCGGAATAACCCATAAAGAGCTTACGTTAATTTTTTGCCCAAGGTTGGTTTTCTAAATAATCAATTTCAGCGATCATTTCATCTACTTTTTTCACTATTGCAAACACTGATCTGTATTGCTCATACATCTCAATTTCTTCTTCTTTAGATAATACGTCTGCTTCAGCTTCATCAAAAAATTTGTTTTCCTTGTTGAGATGGTCATTTAGGAATATACCATAAGTTCTCAAATATCTTGATACTGGTTCTTGTGCATCTTCTCCATCTTTCCACCTTTTAAGATGATTTGATATTTGACGTGCAATGTTTCTTCCAAATTCATGTTCAATCATAAATTTTCGAATTTCTTCTTTCAATGAATCATAGCTTGCTACACAAGGAAAATACGAATCCTCTTCTCGTGAATGATGAATAGTGTCAACGAATTCTGAAATTATTATAGTAATTTTGGTTAGATCCGAAAATGGAATTTTAGTACCTTTGTATAGTTCGTCAGCACATTTGGCAACTAATTTTTCTAAACGACGAACTTGGATATGATCTGCACGTAGTTGATTTGTAGCACTCATAATGTTCTAATCAGTAATATGTTATTTAAAAATCAGTAAATAGCCTATAATAGTGAATTAACCGAGTTTAACTTTAATCCAGAAATATTTACAATTATTCATGAATTTTATAGTTTTATCAATCTTGAATTTGTTTCAAGGTCAAATTGACAATATTCAGTTATCCAATTTTGATATTTCTATGATTTTTGACAAATTTACAGAATTGCAAGATTCCATAGGAGCATTATCAGCTCATGATGGACCCATTGCTGAAGCTCATATTATTTTACTTGCAGCAGGAGTGGTTATTTTCCTAGGAGTAGCTGGTGAAGCATTTTTCAAAAAAACTGGCATTCCAGATGTTGCTTTTTTAATGATTTTAGGTGTAGTTATTGGACCAGTACTTGGATTAATTCAGCCTGAAGCAGTAATCCAAGTTGTTCCATATTTTGCAGCACTTGCATTAATTATAATCATGTTTGATGGTGGGTTAAATCTAGATATCAAACATGTCATAAAAACTGCTCATTTTTCAGTTACACTAGCAGTACTTGGTTTTATTTTATCAGTTGTAATGATTACTCTTGCTGCTCATTTTGCTTTAGGATGGTTATGGTTAGAAAGTATTCTTTTAGGATCAATTGTTGGTGGTAGTAGCTCTGCAATAGTTTTTGGTCTAGTCAGAAATGTAAAAATTTCAGAAGAGACTAAATCTATGTTAAGTTTTGAATCTGCGTTAACTGATATTTTAGCTACAATCATTGCATTCATTTTATTTGAGGCTGTATTAGCAGGTCATTTTGATATTCAAACATTACAAGAAACTATTGGAAGAGCTGTTGTTGTAGGTTTAGTTCTTGGATTTGGAGTGGGTATTCCATGGATGTATGTTTCAACAAAACTTGGAAATGCTCAACACGGCTATATGCTTACATTAGGTGTTTTGTTTGTTTTATTTTTCTTAGCAAATTCATTTGGAGAATCTGGTGCATTAACTGCATTGGTTTTTGGTTTGATGGTTGGAAACAAAAGCCATCTAGCAAAGGTACTCAGATTCAAATTACCAAGAATTGAATTAGATGATCCTACACATAATCAATTGACATTTTTGGTAAGATCCTTTTTCTTTGTATTTGTAGGTTTGATGGCAAGTTTTGGCCAAATCGAGTATTTGGTTTTTGGAGTCTTCATGACAATTGTTGTATACTTTGGAAGAGTGTTTGTTGGAAAGATTACATTGACAAAAAGATTTTCACATTTGGATAGGGCTGTAACAAACTCAATGATTCCACGAGGTTTGGCTGCTGCTGTACTTGCAACATATCCTATAACTATGGGATTACCAAACGCAGAAGCGTATCCACAACTTGTGTTCTTTATTATTTTATCATCAGTAGTTATTACAACAATAGGATTAGGAAAATCAAAGAAGATCCCCCCTCCAGAATCGGTTGAGGGTGGATTTGTAAAAAAAGAATTTGATAATTCTAAAAAAGAATAGATTATAGTTCTAGAGATTCTTTGAGACCTTTGTACCTATTTCGAATTGTAACTTCTGTAACATTTGCAGCCTCTGCAATGTCACGCTGAGTCTTGTCTTCACCATTTTTCACACAAGATAGGTACAGTGCTGCAGCTGCCAATCCCATTGGATCTTTTCCTGCAGATACTTCGTTTTCTTGTGCCATTTTCAACACTTTGGTAGCATATCTTTTTGTTTTCTCAGCAATTCCAATCCTGCTTGCAATTCTTGCAACACATTGAATTGAATCAGTTACAGGCATTTTCAAATCTAATTCTTTGATCAATAATCTGTAACATCTTGCAATATCTTTTCTTTTGATGTTAGCTGCTTGCTCTACGTCTTTTAGATTTCTTGGAGTTGATGTATCACGACATGCAGCATATAGTGCTGCAGCCATTAATGCTGAAATAGAACGACCTCTAACTAGTCCTTTTTCTAGTGCTTTTCTGTAAATGTAAGCTGCTTTCTCAATTACAGAGTCAGAAATTGCAAGTTTGTCTTTTAATCTGTTTAATTCACTGAATGCTTGTCTGAAATTTCTATCAACTGGCTCATGTACTTGGCTTCTACTATCCCAAGTTCGTAGTCTCTCAATGGTACTTTTCATAGATGCTGAAAGTGGTCTACCAGATGCATCCTTGTTGACAGGGTTGATAATTGTTGCAAGACCCATATCGTGCATTGTTAATGATGTTGGTGCCCCAGCTCTTGCTTTGTTGCCACCCTCATCTTGGGTAAAGGATCTCCATTCAGGGCCTGCTTCTTGTAGTTTTTCAGTAATTACAAATCCACATTTAGAGCAGAACATTTCTCCTGACTCATTATCAGTAACAAGCTTTCCCTGAGCACATCTAGGACACAGTTCTTTTGTTTTGCTTACCATGAACGATTCTGGAGTTGTATGTTGTTTGGTATTTATGAATCAACAGGTTTTTTACAAATTAGCCATAAAAATAACTAAAAATTGTAGATTAGAAAGTTATGATTCGAGTTTTTCTTTAATTGATTGGATGTATTTTTGATTATATACATTGAACATCTGAATTTTATCTTGAGCCAATGCCATGGCACCAGGTCTGCTGTTGATGTGGGTTTCAGCAATTTTTTGTTCATCTAAAAGTTTTTCAAGATTAATTTTTGGTTGTGACGATAATTCTGTAAGTAGTGTTGAGAGTTCTTTTTCAAAATTATCTCTGGTTTCAGGTATTGCCGGCGGATCTGCACCTATAATTTCTTTGGTTGTAATGTTTCCAAATACTTTTTTGTCTAATTCAATCAATAATGAAAAGTAGAATCAGTTCTATAAATTTAATTTCATTTTAAAAGAAATTTGAAAAAGTGAGTGCAGTGCAATCAAACTTTTTATCTTTGGATAATTTTATTTTATTTTATGACATATTGTATAGGCGAATGCAAAAAATACAAGGCAATAAAACCATCAGAAATAGGCAGATATGCTGCTGGACAAAAAAGATGTAATTATTGTGAGATTTTTGTTGAATATGAGGGAATTGTTTGTCCATGTTGTAATAGACAGTTAAGATGTCTGCCAAGAAGCAGAAAAGGTAAAGAAAAGTACATGACTCAAATCGTTAGATAAATTCATGCCTAAGAATTAAAGTTCTGTTTATAAGAAGTCAATACAAGGATAGTTATGGCAATACCTGCAGATGTTCAAGAATTTGTAGAGAAGCATATCAAATTAATGATTTCTCAGACTGAGACATATTTGCCATTTATCAAAGTTGCATTTCCTTATTCAAATAATATTGCAGATGGAGTATACAATCTGATCATTGGAAGTGCATTATCTGTATTTGTTAATCAATTTGCTATGAAGATGAAATATCCAACAGCTGATGATTTTACAGATTTTGGAAAAATTGCCTTAAAGTATAGAGATCAAGTTGATCAGTTTTTCAAATAATCTATCTTAAGCTAATTCGCCTAGAAAATGAATAGTATGATTTGTAACAACAACGGTTCTGTCTTTTGGTACATGGTATAGTTTTTTGGAGCCGTTTGCAGATTGAACAATAAGTTTAGCAAAAGGATCCTTAAGTGATTTGTAAAGAATGCCTTTATCACCTACTGACTGAGACCAATGATTTCCTTGTACAAAAGAAATTGTTTGGAACTTTACAACTTGATATGAATAGACCATTTCTAATTAATTATTAATAATTGCACTCATTAATGACTTTCCTCCAATTAGTGCTGCAATAGATAATCCTACGTTAGCAATTAGGTTGATTGCAAATGCTCCATAATGGCTTTGTTCAAGAAAAGTATTGGATTCAAGTGCAAGACCAGACATTGTAGTAAGTGAACCACAGAATCCTATAGCAGCAAAAAGAGAATATTTTCCATCAAGATGCCAGTGTTGAGACATTACAATAAATGCTCCCAGAATAAATGCCCCTAACACATTGACTACTAGAACATTAACAGGTAATGTATTGAAAAGCAAGGGCGATTCAATGACTTTGAATCTCAGATATGCCCCTAACAGAGATCCCACTGCAAGAAAAACAAATTCTAGACCTTTCATCTATACATTATAGAAATCAAATGACATTATTAGTGCTATTTGAATGAAATTTAGGTTCATTTTGTTCCTGTTATTGTTTAATTTAGAAAAATAAGTCTACAGTTTTTATAGGTTCAATATTTTTCCCAGACTGAATGACATTAAAATTGAGATGTGATGACTATGGTTTTGAATGTGAATTTATCCTAGATGGAGAAAAAACCGTAGGACTAATCGAAGAATTAAGAAATCATTTTGAAGAAGAACATGGAATTGATTATACCATAGAGGCAGTAACTCAAATGATCCAAAACCGTGGCCATTCTTTAGAATCAATCAGAAAATAGATTTTTCAAAAAGTTATTTTCATTTTTAACATTTATTATAATGTGTGTTGTATAGGGATTAAGAATCAAGTTTTAACAAAAATTTAAGGAATTTTTAGTATGTAGAGAATAGTTTTGAATCTAAAATTACCTGAATCATATTATTTTTATTTTATAATCACTTATAGAAAATAATAGTGGTAGAAAATTATTCAAACGATTATGATGTAAAGTGTCAACTAGATACTTGCAAAACCTACCCTGCAATAACAGATTCTGAAAGAGGAGAAATTGTTTGTGGGGGTTGCGGTCTTATCTTATTGCAAAATATGGCTGACGCATCATATGAAAACAACGGTTACACCTCGGAAGACTTTATGAAAATGTCAAGAACAGGTCCTGCATCATCACTAACAATGAATGATAGAGGATTATCAACTGTTATTGGCACGAATAAAGATTCTACTGGAAAAGCATTATCTAGCAAAACAAAATATGAGTTTAACAGACTACGAACTTGGGATCAAAGAAGTAAATCTAGAAAGACTGCCAGTTTGAGCAAGGCATTCACTTTACTTCACGGAATGAAAACAAAGTTAGCAATATCAGATAACGTAGTTGAAAATGCTGCATATATTTACAGAAAAGTGGTTGGTGTAAAACTGACCAGAGGAAGAACAATGGCCTCATTGATTTCAGCCTCACTTTACGCAGCATGTAGAGAGAACAATATTCCAAGAACATTAGACGATATTGCAAATGCTGGTAATGTAGAAAGAAGAATACTTTCTCGAGATCTGAGAACCATAATCAAAAAGCTTGGAATGAATCTTAACCAATATGATACCACCTCATTCATCTCAAAAATTTCAAACAACATGAATCTAAAAGAGAAAACAAAACGAGATGCGTTTGAAATCCTTAGAAGATGTGAAAAAGAGGGAATCACTGCTGGAAAACACCCTGTAGCACAGGCTGCAGCATCATTATACATTTCATGTATAATGAATGGAGAAAAAATTAGTCAAAAGAAATTTTCAGTAGAATCTGGAGTAAGTGATGTCACAATCAGAAACAGAACTGTATTGATTAGGAAAACATTAAAGCTTGTTGAGTAGATAACCCAAAAAATCCTACAATTTTATTGTAGGAGAAAATATTTTTTCAAAGATTGTTTCTTTTAGTTGATTTACTAAATCCATAATTATTCGAACTTGCTCTAATGTAATTTCTCTGAGTTTTTGAACTGAATCATTAAGTTCTGAAATTTCTTCTTGTAATCTTAATTTGTCATTTTTAAGAGAAGATATTTGATTATGTAGATCAGTATTTTGTTGTTTTAATTTGTTATTTTCTTCAGTTAATCGTTTTACTTTTTCTGAATCAATTTCTCCTGGAAAAGGATCTGGTGCAGGCGGAGGTTCTGGTATTCTTATTGGTTCTGGAGGTGGACTAGGTTCTGGTATTTGTGGTGGTTCTGGTTCTTGTTCTGTTTCAAATGCTAATGTAATTTGAAAAAAACTGACAGATGCAAGTAAGGTAATGATACCAAAAAGTAGGATAGATTTCATTTTAAAACCTCACAAAAATATTAGAGCAGTTTTGTATATGAATATAATTACTAATTTCTAAGAATGAAAAAGGATTATTTGTAGAAATCAGGTTCTTGATCTCTTTTTTGTTTTGGAAGATCTTCCATAACTGCTTGAACAACTTCATTGTGATTGTATGTTAGATGTCTGAGAAACTTTGCTGATTCATCAGCTCTAGTTTTGTCATCAGCAAATAACATCTCAGGACTGCTCAATTCAGTCATCATTGTATTGCATTCTTTGCATGGTTCAAAGTCAAGATAGAGTTTCATGATTTTTCCACATTTTCTTAGTATTTAGACTATTTTATGGATTAGGTATTGGTGCCTCTTTCTTTCGAGGCTTTACCTTATCCACAGCGTCAATAAGATCTTGTTGAGTAATCTTGATCTCCTTGACATTCTTTGATTTACCAGCAACATATCTTTTCAAAGCTGCAATAGCTGCTCTGTTTGTAACTGCTTCAATCTCAGCACCGCTAAAGTCATGAGTCAATTTCACAATTTCTGGGATTTTTACATCAGTTGCAAGAGGCTTTTTCTTTGTATGAATCTCAAAGATATGTTGTCTTCCTTTTTCATCAGGATTTGGAACTTTTATGATTCTATCAAATCTGCCTGGTCTGAGAAGTGCTTCATCTACAATGTCTAATCGGTTTGTTGCGCCAATAATCAACACGTTGTGTAGTTCTTCTAATCCATCAATTTCTGTTAGGATCTGAGATACTACATTTTCTGTAACATGTGAATCAGAGCCACCACTTCCTCTTCTTGGAACAAGTGCATCAACTTCATCTAGGAATATGATACATGGAGCTGCTTGTCGTGCCTTTCTGAATATTTCTCTGACTCCTTTTTCAGACTCTCCAACCCATTTTGAAAGTAGTTCAGGACCCTTGATGCTAATAAAATTAGACTCTGTCATTTTTGCAAGAGCTTTTGCTATCAATGTTTTGCCGGTTCCTGGAGGACCATGAAGTAGAATTCCTTTTGGTGCTTCCACATCAACATAATCATAGGCATCCTTGTATTTGATTGGCCATTCAACTGCTTCTTTGAGTTCTTCTTTTAATTCATCTAAACCACCAACATCATCCCAGCTTACATTAGGAATTTGGACTTGTACTTCTCTAAGTGCACTTGGTCTGACTTCTTTTAATGCATCTCTAAAGTCATCGCTGGTGATTTGGATCTTTTGAAGAATTTCTGTTGAAATCTTTTCTTCATCAAGATCAATTTCAGGAAGAATTCTACGAAGAGATCTCATTGCAGCTTCTTTAGATAATACTTCTAAATCAGCTCCTACAAATCCATGTGTAGTTTTTGAGATTTGTTTCAGATCTACTTTTTCATCAATGGGCATACCACGTGTATGAATTGAAAGAATATCGAATCTACCTTCATCATCAGGAATTCCAATTTCAATTTCCCTATCAAATCTACCTGGTCTTCTTAGTGCAGGATCGATTGAATCTGGTCTGTTAGTAGCTGCAATAACTACAACTTTACCTCTAGATTTCATTCCGTCCATTAGAGTAAGTAATTGTGAAACAATTCTTTTCTCTAGCTCACCAGAAACTTCGTCTCGTTTTGGAGCAATAGAATCAATCTCATCGATGAAAATTATGCTAGGAGCATTTTCTTCAGCCTGAGTAAAGATTTCTCTGATTCTTTCTTCACTTTCTCCATAATGCTTTCCCATTATTTCAGGACCGCTTAAGGAGATAAAGTGAGCATTTGTTTCTCCAGCTACTGCCTTTGCCAGTAGTGTTTTACCAGTACCTGGAGGACCATACAAAAGAACACCCTTTGGTGCTTCCACGCCTATTTTATCAAATAATTCTGGATGTCTCATTGGTAGTTCTACCATTTCGCGAATTTTTTGAACTTCATTTTTTAAACCTCCAAGTTCATCATATGTAATTCTTGGAACAGAAGAATCAACAGCTTTGGTCATTGCTCCAAGTTTGAATACAGTATTTTCTGTAACTAAAACTGGCTTTGACGGTTTTGTACTTGTTACAATAAACTGAACTCTTCCGCCCATCTGTGTGTTAAGAGATATTGAATCTCCTGTTGTAAATACATGATTAAGATAGTTGTAAATCATATATTCTTGCAATCCTTCTGCAGAAATCTTTTCAGTTGGAGACAAAACAATTTGTTCAGCATTTACAGCTTCTACTGATTTTAGTGAAATTTTATCACCAATTCCAGCTCCAATGTTTTGCCTTGTCATTCCGTCTATTTTGATAATACCTGAACCATATTCTTCAGGTGCACCTGGCCAAAGTTTTACATGTGTTTTTTTATTATATGTTAATTCTAGTATTTGTCCAGTATTCCATTTTTGATCCTCAATAGTTTTTGGATCAACTATAGCTCTTCCTCGTCCAACATGTTGTTGTGGACTCTCCTCAATTTTTAAAACTATTTCACTCATATTATTACCTCAAAAATAAAGAGGGGTTTATTCAACCTCCACTGTTTTACCTTTTGGTTTTTCCTCTTCAATTAACTTGAAGGTAATTTGCAAAACCCCGTTTTTGTAAGAAGCTTTTGCTGAGTCTTCATCAACTTTGTGTTGTACAGGAACTTTTACATGATATTTCTTGTCACCGTGTTGTGCTGAAAGATCAACTGTCTTGTTTTCAACAACAATTTTGACATCAGACTTTTCAACTCCTGGCATCTCAGCTATGAGTTTTACTACTTTTTCTTTTTCGTCGACAATTGTGTCAACTATTGGTTCTCGTGTATCAGAAGTTGGTAAAAGTCCTGGTTTGACATTTCCATACTCCTTTACAACAGGTTTTCCATCAGGACCAACGGTCATTGTATAACCATAATAATATGGACCAGATTCAGAACCATTTCCCTTGAATTCCTCAAAAATGTCATCTATATCAAAAAAAGAGCTTGACATTCTTTTGAAAATTCTATCAAATTCACTATCAAAGAACATTGTCATATTCACCTATGTTATGTAATATGTATGACATTATATAAAGATTATTGATATTAATTTGATTTCTTACATAATCCTATTATAACTGACATATTATAATAATTTTGATGAGGACTGCAAATATGTCCATACCAGAAATTGTAAGAGAAATCATCACCAGAAATCGTTCGATTTATGATTGTATGAAGATGGATTTGATTAACTATACAGCTCTGGCAGTAAAAATCCAACCAGAGATTGAAAAAATTCTGGGAAATTCTGTGAATCTCAATACTGTAGTTGTTGCAATCAAAAGATATGCTGATTCATTTGAGATTAAAGACGAAGTAAGAGAAGAATCAGTTTTGAAAAATGCAAGATTGGCTTTGACTGATGGTATAATGGATATCAAATTTTCAGTAAAGGATTCAAACGAAATAGATCCTATGATAATTTTAGACAAATTCTCCAAGGTAACGAATAACTATGATTTTTTCAGACTATCTGATTCGTTTAGATTTCTAACAGAGGATATGGATGATATTAGACAGATTTTCAGTAATGTATCAAAAAATAATGAAATGTTTAGTACGGGTCTTGCAAAAATTAGAATTTCAATTCCCAATTCCCAAAATCAATCAGACGTAGTATCTTATGTTGCTGAAGTTTTACATACAAATGGGGTAGAACTAGTTAATGCATTTTTCAGTCAGGATAGCATTACAATCATTCTAAACGAAAGGGATTCATCCAGAGCCTATGATATTTTACATTCAGATATTATGAGAACCTGAGGCTAATAAGGGACATATTGAAAATTGTTCTTATAGCATATATTCACCCAATTTGTGAAGAAAACACAATTGGCAAGAAATAAAAAAAAAATTGTAATTTTAGGGGGAGGATTTGCAGGTGTGGAATGTGCAAGACAATTAGAATCAGAGTTTGGAACTGATTCAGAAATAGAACTAGTTATGGTAAGTGAAGATAATTTTCTATTATTTACACCAATGTTACCACAAGTTGCTTCTGGAATGATTGAAACCAGACATATTGTTTTACCAATCAGAACTATTTGTAAAAAAACAAAATTCTATGAAGGCAGAGTCAAAAATATTGATCCTTATGGAAAATTAGTAACATTATGGGGAACTGGAGATAAAAGAAGTATTTCAATACATTATGATTTTCTAGTGGTTGCACTTGGCAGTGAGACGAATTTTTTTGGGATGGCTGATGTTGAAAAAAATGCTTACACTATGAAGACGCTCAATGATGCTGTAATGTTAAGAAATAGAGTAATTGATATGCTTGAACAGGCAGAAAATGAAACTAATCCAATACTAAGAAAAAGTTTTTTGAATTTTGTTGTTGTTGGTGGAGGATTTGCAGGAATTGAGACTGCAGGAGAATTAATGGATCTTCTTTTAGATGCAAGAAAACATTATCCAACAATTCACAAAGAAGATCTCAAAGTAATTGTATTAGAAGCTCTGGGAATGATTTTGCCTGGATTTAATACGAAATTGGCAGACTTTGCAAAAGACAAGATGGTAGAAAGAGGAATCGATATCAGATTAAAAACTGCGGTAACAAGTTTTGATGGAAATGAAGTCACTATCAAACCATTAGATGAACATCCAAAAGATTCAGTAGATACTTCTAAAATTGATTCAATAGTGACAAAGACTTTGATTTGGACTGCAGGTGTTACACCAGTTAATACAATTAAGAGATCTATGTTCAAAACTGATAAAGGAAAAGTTATTGTAAATGATTATTTGGAAGTTTCAGATTTTCCAGGAGTATTTGCTATTGGTGATTGTGCATTACATTTAGATCCTGAAACACAAAGACCATTACCTCCAACTGCTCAAATTGCAGAAGCTCAAGCAAAAATTGCAGCTAAAAATTTGATTGCAATAATTAAAAATTCTAAAAAAGAAAAATTTGTTTATCATTCAAAAGGACAAATGGCAATTATTGGAAAAAGATCAGGAATTGCTACATTTTTGGGAATGAATATTTCAGGATTTTGGGCTTGGCTAATTTGGCGAAATGTATACCTCTCAAAAATCACAACATTTGATAAAAAAACTCGTGTGTTTCTTGATTGGACAATAGATTTGTTCTTTGATAGAGATATTTCTAGACTAAAATTAATGAAACGTGAAACCGAGAAAGAATACAAACTACTTGATGAAGTAGATGATGTTTGGTAAAAAAATTATTTTCTAATTTTATAGATAATTATTGTAGGTGCTATAAAATACATTCCAATGTTAAGAATAATCAGACTAATTCCATAACCTAGAACTGATTCTTCTGAATTTACATCTACATAATTAAGAATTGATAGGGATGTAAGTAGTGGTGTTAGGGTAATCTTTACTGCTTCCTTGAAAAGAGGGTTTTCACGTTCTAAATCTGCAATCATAGGTGAAAATGAGTAATAGAATTGATTAAATCCGCTCATAAATGCAGTACCTGATTTTGTTGATAAGATGAGATTATCTCTAATCTCTCTTAATTGTTGAACTTGAGGAGCTAATTCTGAACCATATGTTGCAGTTGCAATTAGACAGCCACCACCTTCTTTATTTTGTGATAATATTTCAAATGAATCAATTGTTTCTTCAAATCTTGGAAGTTGTGAATCAAATTCGTTAACTCCATTGCTATATGCAAATGTGTAAACTTTTTCCGTATCAAAAATCATAATTTCTCTGAATTTTACATCAAAACTTTCATTATTTGAAAAGAATGTACCTATTGCATTTATCGCATAAGCTTGATTTCCATTAACAGAAATTTTTTCTTGTGAAATTATGTCTAGGTTACCTGCCTCTACAACTTGCTTAATTGTTTCAGTTTTATTGAAAATAAGATCATCCATAGTTCTTTGATTGGTTTCTTCTACTGTTAATGAAATCACAGGATTTATGGCTCCAATTTTTGGTCCTACTGCTACTACGTCAGGAGAATTTGGTGTTGTTTTATTTGGAGTTTGTAATAACCACCCTTCAGGTACACTAAATCCTATTTCATGCTCAGTGCTTTCATATTTTTGATTACCAGTAGATGGAGTAATGGTTGATTCAGTACGTTCTGGTTCTTGTAATTCAAGAATATTTGAGACTTCTGAACGATTAACTATTGTAACTTTAGTAATTCGTACTTGTTCAGGATCTTGTGGTCTGTCTTGAGTAGTTTCCACTGATGCAATTTTATCTAATGTTTCAAAACTTTCTTCAGTTATAATTCTACCAAATACAGTATATTGTTCATCAAGAAAATTTGAGTCAGCATGCACGATAAAGAATTGTGAGCCACCACTGTTTGGATCAGCAGATCTTGCCATTGAAACAATTCCTCGATTATGTTTTATTGTGTTAAATTCAGCATCCACACTTGTTTTTGGGCCACCAGTTCCCCAAGTACTAGGATCACCTTCTATTGTGTTTGGATCGCCTCCCTGAATCATAAATCCAGGAATAATTCTATGGAAAAGAGTTCCATCATAAAATCCAGATTGAGATAATTTAATAAAATTTTCAACGTGTTTTGGTGCATCATTATAAAAAAATTCTATTGTAATGTTTCCAAGATTGGTCTCTAAAACTACTACAGGATCTACAAAGTTAATTTTGTTAATCTCATTTTCTTGCGCAAATGTATAGTTTCCAAAACTAACTAAAAGTAATGAAATTGTCAAAATTAGGAAGATTTTATTCAATATTTTTTTCCATAAATTCTTACTTAAAAGCTAATTGTATTGATTTTTAACAAAGTCAAATAAATCAAGTACATGGAACCTGAAGAAAAGATTCAGGCACACATAGTTTCAGTGTGGAGAGAATCCAAGAAATTCTTTTCAATTGGTGGGAAAGAAGGTATGTTGGTATTAACTGACAAACATTTGATGTTTATTCATAAGACAGAAGCTAAAATGAATTGGTGGAAAGCTATTACTCAAAGACAAGTAATCAATTTTATTAAATCAAAAAATACAATGATCCGCCATGATGGGTATAATGAAGAAGATTTGATGAATGATTGCGAAGATGACAGGAATATTGAGTTAGGGTTTGATGATATTTCCAGTATTAGTTTTACAGAAAAAGATTGGGGAAATTCATTACAACTAGAATATCAAAAGAATGGAAAAGATGAGAAATTTCAGTATTCAATAGCCCAAGACTGGGTGAAATATCCTGTAAAAGAGCCTACAAAATACATGAAAGTGGATTGGAAGCCTTTTGTGCAATATATTAAAGACAGACAGAAATTTACAAAATAAAATTGAAGGTTTATGCTGTAGGTGTCGGGCCTGGTTCTCCAAAATATGTGACAGAAATAGTGAAAGAGATTATTCAAAATTGTGATGTAGTTATCGGTTACAAATACACTCTAAAAACTATTGAAGAGTTGATTGTAGGAAAAGAAATCTATGAAATTACTATGAATGATCAAGAAGATTCCTATCAAAAGATTCTGCCAGAGCTTGGTGACAGAACATTAGTGATTCCATTTACAGGCGATGTAAATTTTTCAGAATCAGAAGTAGTTGACAGATTAATAGAAATTTTTGGCGAAGTAGAAATTATTCCAGGCATTAGTTCAATTCAAGTTGCTGCATCAAGAGCAAAGGTTCCTCTTGATAAATCAAAAGTAATTACAATGCATGTAACTACTCCAATTGAAGATAAAAAATTAGAATTACAAAAGGCATTGATTGATGGTTTTAGTGTTGTTTTGGTTCCAAGACCTTGGCCAAAACAACCAGATAAGCATTTTATGCCTTCTGAAATAGCCATTTATCTTCGAGAATATGGTTTTGATACTGAAAAGATGAAGGTTCATGTTTTTGAGGCAATAACCACTGAGAATGAAATATGTTTTGAAGGTACGGTAAAAGATTTGGAAGAGAAAGAATTTTCTGATTTGTCGGTAATGGTGTTCAACCAAGTAAGTCTTGATTCATATATGAATTATAGATGGCAGTGGGAGAGTTAATTTCCTTGTTTATTTTTTGATGTACCAAACGAAACATTATCCACGTTAGGGAAACTTGCTACTTCAATTTTCATATAATTATAGTCTGGATCATATAATTTGTAAATTCCTATACCATCAAATGTAATATTAGCAGATTCGCCAGGTGCAATATATCCAGTTAAAATTCTTCCATCAGGTGTAAATGGATTGTATCGATCACCATACTTTTCTTTTCCACTAATTATGCTATGTTGTACTACATCATCATTTACTAAAGTAATAGTAGTACCTGGCTGTACTGAAAGTCTATCAATAGAAAAGAATCTAAGATAACTTGAGCTGTCAAATCCAGGAACAGTGTTATCAGTTTTTTGTGCAGATGAACCTCTAAGAATGTGAATAATTAGATTTGATTTTTCAGTGTCTGTTGAAGTTGGTGTGATTTTAGAAAAAGTTGACAGTTTTGTTGTGTAAATAATCTTATATGTTTCATCAGATGTCGTAATTCTTCCAGTAAAACCATAAATTGATGCATCTTTACTTTCTTCAACTAGTCTTCCAAAAAAGCTAATTGATGTATCAAAACCAGTTGAACTTTCAACTAGACCATTTATTCGAATATATTTTCCTTCACGTAAAAATTTTCCTTGTAAATTGGAAATTACAAATTCTTCATCATTTAATGTGATAAAACCATCATGTACAAGAAAATTAATCGTACTTCCACTCTGTTTTTGAGAAGATAGACCAAGATCAATTTCCGATATTTTGATAATTTCCTCAGTTACAGCAAATCCAGATCCTTCTAAAAGAAATGCTTGATTTTCAGAAATTTCCGCAAATGAGGTATTTGCAAAATATCCAGATGAAATCAAAAGTAAAACTAATAGTGAAATGGTTGCTTTCATGATTAAATTCTCATCTAATTTGGTTTATAATTTGCTACTAAATTATTTTAGACTGATTAGGCAAAACGAGAGGAATTAAAGATCAGAATTCAGGCATTGTTCATTAGACCTTCTTTTTGAGCTATTTCTATCATGTAAAATTCAATATATCCACCAGCTAAAAGAAGACCCGTAACAATTCCAATTTCAATTAATGTTGGTTTGATAAATGGCATCAAATCAAATTTTTTGAGAATTGCTCTGATCAAAATAAAACTCCTAGAAATTCCAAGAGAATATGCTACTAGTTCGATTAAACCAAACGGAGAAAAGAAAAGAATTGACAGTGGTGGAATCTCACCAATTTCTGGTGCAGTAAAGGCTATTGATGCAAATGCAAATCCTGTAGACCATGAAGCAAATAATCCCCATACAATCCCAAATCCAGGAATAAACATTGGAAGAGCTATGGTCAAATTATGTGTAAATATTCCAAATGCATCAATATCCAAAACAAGTGCTTCAAATTCTGCCATAAATGCATCTGCTTCCTCTTCAGTAACAGTAGATAATGAGCCGATTTGAAATAAAGCTGCAAAAAGCCCTAAAAATACAAAGAATGAGATAATTCTAAGTTTATTCACACAGCATAATATTATGAACAATATTTGAGGGTTGGTGCAGGCGCAGATTTAATTAAACCAGATTGTACTTTTTGATATGAAAAAGGAACTTACTTTTGCATTAAATTATGCGTTAAACAAGGGATTCCAGATTCATCCGGACGCTTTTAAAATTTTAGAAGATATAGATGTAAAAAAATTGGAGAAGATAATAAAAGAAATAGTCAGAGAGAAAACTAGACAAAAATTATTCCAGATTAATCAAGATGATTTAGAAACATATCTTGGAATTAAAGACGATCTTTCATTACAAAATGAAATTAAAATATTATCAGATCCTACAAGTAAGATAACTTCAGGTGAAGGGGTAAAAGGATACAATGCATTATTTTCTAGTCGTTTTAACAAACTTAAACGAATTATTTCAGACAGACCAGAGTCAAAAATGCTCAAATCTGCAGCATCTCTAAAAAATACAAAAATTGAAGATGATTTGTATGTTTGTGGATTAGTTTCAGTTAGAAGTTCTGAGAGAAACATCACAAAAATCGTTCTTGAAGACCCATCAGGCTCATTTGAAGGCATTATTTTTGATGAGGAATTACAAAAAACTGCTGGTACTTTGTTATTGGATCAATTTGTAATGGCAAGAGTAGGTTCGGCTAAAAACTCTGGATATATCATCAAGGATTTAATTTTGCCAGATATTCCAGAACAGGCTAAAAACAAGTCAGAAAGTGAAGCATATGCCGTATTTCTTTCTGATTTGCATATAGGAAGCAGATATTTCATGGAAGAAGAGTTTTCAGATTTTGTATCATGGATCTCTAGTCCTGATCCAATTGCAAAGAAAATTAGGTTTGTCTTGATTGGAGGTGATGTTGTAGATGGAGTAGGAATCTATCCAAATCAGAATAAAGAACTGGTATGTCAGACAATCCAAGAACAGTTAAAAAAAGCAGAGGATTTGATTGACAAAATCCCAAAAAATGTAAAGATCATCATAATGCCTGGAAATCATGATCCTGGAAGAAGAGCACTACCACAGCCAGCCATACCTCAAAAATATAATTCTGGTTTGTGGGAAAGGGAAAATGTGTTTATGGTGGGTAATCCTGCCGTAGTCTCATTAAATGGAGTTAAGGTTTCAATGTTTCACGGACAAAGTATAGATGATATTGTAAAGACCACCCCAGGTCTAAGTTATGATAGACCTACAGATGTGATGAGACATCTTCTTAGAGCAAGACATTTGAGTCCAATTTATGGTAACCAGACACCGATAGCACCTGAGATGGAAGATCTTATGGTAATTCAAGATATTCCAGATATTTTTCACGTCGGTCATGTCCATAGAGCACAACTAGACATGTACAAGGGAATTTTATTGATAAACTCAGGTTCATGGCAAAAGCAAACACCATTTCAAGCCAGTGTTGGGATGACACCAAATCCAGGAATTGCTATTTTAGTAAATCTCAAAACTTTCCAAGTTTTCCATCAAAACTATAGTTCTAATTTAGATAATATCTTGCAAAGTTAGATCGTCTTTGAATGTTTTTTTTATCATTTCAGACGATATTGTAAGTTTGTATTTTTTTGTCCTGCCATGAATTCCTTGATGAATTAGTCTTCCTGAAATTATTCCAGATAATTCAATTTCACTGAGCATTTGTGTTATTCTTCTTTGAGTTAGCTCGTCTTTTCCAACTGCCTTACAGAGATTTTTGTAAGATGAATAAATCTCGCCTGTAGAAGAACCATTTGCCTTCATTATTGCAATAAGGACTAGTTTTTCATGTAGTGGAAATGATTTGAGAGATTTTTCCTCTTTATTTTCTTCCATTTTTTGAGAGGCTTCTCTCACATGTTCAACAGTGACTTTCTCTGATTGTTGACGTTCAGCAAGTTCTCCTGATACTCGAAGTAAATCTATTGCTCGTCTGGCATCACCGTGTTCTCCTCCAGCAAGTGCGGCAATGAGATTTAGTGCGGGTTCATCTACTGAATTTGCAACAAATGATTCATTGATTCTTTCTTCAAGAATTTTTTTTATTTGTTCAACATCATAGTTTGTAAATACAATCTCCTCTTCTCCTAGGCTGCTGATTACCCTAGGATCCAATCTTTCTTTAAATGTCAAATCATTTGAAATTCCAACCAAAGTTAGAGAACCTTGTGTTAGACGTTCATTTGCTCTAGTGAGTTGATAGAGTATATCCTTGCCTGTTTTTGCTACTAATTGGGCTAAATAATCAATTTCGTCAATCACAAAAATTGCGTTAAGTTTTTCTTCATCTATTTTTGTTAGTAATCTTTTGAATACCACGCTGATTGCCAGTCCATTTGAGGGTAATTCCTTCTCATTTAGGCCTAATTGCCTGCCTAGACTCACTAATAATCCATAAAGGGTTGTTTCTTCTTTAGAATTAGAATATATTAATTTAATTGGAAAGTTTGATTTCTCTACCCTTTCTTGAATTTTTGAAAGAACTTTTTTCACAACCAAGGTTTTGCCTGTACCTGGTTTTCCATATACTAGAAGATTTGATGGTCTGGATTTTTTCAAAATAGGTAACAATGATTGAGTAACTTGTTCTTGTTCAGATTTTCTATGTAAAATAATTTCTGGAATATATGTATAATGAAGAATATCTCGATTTTTTATTATTGATTTTCCTGATTCTGCAGCATCTAACATATCATCTATAGGATCAGACATACTCACACACCTTTGTTTCCTCTCAACACTAACACAATCATATCTGAATTAAGAGAGTATAGAATAGAATAGTAATTGTAGTTTAGTTTGTAATTAATTATTTTTAGTTAGTTTTAGATTTTCTAATAAAAAAATTAAAGAAAAAGATAGAGTGGAAATATTGGTGTGTGGGTTGTCCTTGATTGAAATTAAGTTAACATTTGTGTTAAGTTGGTGTTAAAAAAAACCAAAAAAACCCAATTTAACCCCTTTATTTCCATTCCAGGCGTTAAGGTGAATGTTAACACTGTGAATATCATCAAAATAACCCCTTTATTTCCATTCCAGGCATGAAAATCTATTAAATTAAAGGGTTTATTGAGAGTTAACTGTTAACAACAAAAAATAGGTTAGGCACGGGTTAGGCAGTCAATGTTAACAAACCATTTAGTTAACAAACATTCTTGGATCATTTGAACTGTTAACATTCGATCCATTAGATCTCAAAGATGGCTAAAAAAAGGATTAGAATAGACATGGAAGATTCTGATGGAGCTCGTTATGATATTAAATTAGAAGGTAATGTTACCAGAGACAAAGTCCTCAAAATCTTTGAAATGATGGACTTGATGAATATTGAAGAAGAACAAGAGGTTACAAATATGGATTCTGTAGGTTCTAAAATTTGGAATATAGTGGATAAATTCTTCCCAATGGGCAAATTTACCTCTACAAACATTCTTGAAAAATATGAAGATGAATATAATGAACCTGTAAAACTCAGTGTAATTTCCACATATTTGTCAAGATTTTCCACAAAAGGTAGGGTAAATAGGACCAGAACAGGCCGAGAATGGACATATCAAACCATTAAACTAGCGCAAAAACAACAATAACTAATCAAGAAATAGTAACTTTTCTAATCAATAATCGATCTTTTCCCAAAATTACTTTGACATATTCCCCTTTTTGAATATCCATATACTTTCTAAACTGTTTTGGAATAGAAATTGTTCCCGCAGAAGTGATTTTTACCAACACTTCATTGTCTTGGACTGACATAATACCACTATAAATTAATAATATATATAATTTATTAAATTATCTAATTATATTTTCATTATAAAATATGGCTAAATTACTCAAAATATTGTAAATTTACTATAAAAAATTCTTAAATTATTCTAATCTGAAATTGGATTGACTTCTAATTCTCCAACTTTTGCCATTCCTTTTTCAGTAATTGAATAAGTATATGGTTTTGATTCTGTGTTTCTTTGTACATATCCATCTTCAAACAACTTTTTCATCAGGCGTGAAGTATGTTCCCTACTTTTCTTTAATGTGATTTGTATGTCACGTGATGTCATAGCCTTGTTTGTGATTAGATGCAACACATAATCAATTGGGTTTGCAGGCGTAATAGTTGGTATTTTTGGTGTTGAAATCACTTTTTCAGGTACAACTTCTGGTTTGCTAACAACCTCAACAGGTCTTTCAGGAGCCTCATTCTTTGCCAATTTTTCTAAGAATTTTTTTAATTCCAAATTAGGATCCTCTGCTTTTTGTTCTATACCTTGAATTTCTAATGCATCTAGGCGTATTTTCATATCTATCAACTGCCTTTCGTAATATTCTAATCGTTCAGTTTGGGTTGCATCAAATACTTCCTTCTTAATTTTCACGAATGGACTTATCTTGAAATATGCATACAAACCTAAAATCCCCACAATAAATGCTAAAATCACAGACAAAATCACTTCAGGTTCAGGAATTTCCACTAACATCACAACATCTATGCCTGCATTGTGATTTATTGTGATAGAACAACATTATTTCACACTTTAGATTAACAAACCACACATAATCACAAACAAAATCATTTTGTTACTTTACTAGATAATCACATACATCATATATTACATGCCTGACGAATGAGCCTATCTATCACACTTATCACTTCATCTTCTCTTTCAGGAAAAATATCACTCTCATTTATCACACTAATTTGCTCAGAAAGTTTTGAAATCACATCTATATCATCAGGTAAAAGTATGCCTAAACCACGAAAAAGTATGATTGAATAGAATAATCCGATTAATTTGTCTCTAGATTGACCAACCTGTCTATAATACGCACCTTTACTAATAGGAAAACTTGATTCTAGAAGATCTTTCTGATTTAAAATAATTTCAACTTGTCGCTCTGTAAACAGTGATTTTTTGATAATTTTACGTATAATATTGTTAAAATTAGATCCTTCAGACTTGTTCATAGCTATACAAATCTGTATACAGTATTCCAATTAAACTTTAAAGAGACATCTACAGACATTCTTTATGACTGAAAACAAAGTAGAATCATTCCTAAAATCAGAATTAAAAAAGAAAAATGCATTATTGTTTGTATTAATCGACTCTGAAGTGTCAAATCTAGAGGCATCAAGCAAGCTTGCTAAAGATGTGGAGAAGATTGGGGCTTCAGCAATTTTAGTAGGAGGCTCATCAGCAACTGATCAAATTGAAATGGCTCAGGTAGTAAAAGGAATCAAAAAAGGTCTAAAAATTCCAACTATTCTATTTCCAGGTAATGTTACAGGTGTTGTACCAGATGCTGATGCAATCTTATTTAGTTCACTAATGAACTCTGAAAATCCATATTTTATAACACAAGCACAGGCTTTAGGAGCTCCAAGTGTCCTTAAATTTGGATTAGAACCACTTCCAACTGCATATTTAGTGATTGGAGATGGAACTTCTGCCTGGTTTGTTGGTTCAGCAAGAGGAATTCCATTTGAAAAACCAAAAATTGCTGCAGCCTATGCTCTTGCAGCTCAATTCCTTGGCATGAGATTTGTATATCTTGAAGCAGGTTCTGGTGCAAAGACTAACGTTACTCCTGAAATGGTAAAGACAGTCAGACATGTATTTAATGGATTTTTGATTGTAGGTGGAGGAATTAAAGATGAAAAAACTGCTGAAAGTCTAGTTAAAGCGGGAGCAGATGCTCTAGTAATAGGAACCTTCCTAGAAAAGGGAGGAAGTATCAAAAAACTCGAAAAAATAGCAAAAGCAATTCAAAGAAGTAAGTAAAAAGACTGTATTATGTCCAAAAATGATTCAACATCTCGAATTAGTAATACCGAGATGCCTGATTACTATCTTAATTACTATTCTAGCCTCTCAGATGAGGTATATTCAATTTTTGAGCATGCGGCATCAGCTAAATCTAGTCTTACAGATTCCTCAGGTAATATTGAGCCTAAAATAGCATTTGATTTGGCTGATAGAGTTGCAAAAATGCACGAAATCGATATCGCCGAACCATTAAGAGAAATTCTAAAAATCAATGGAAAAGAACTCTCGGCATTAATTTTAGCAAAAGAGATTGCTTTAGGCAAATATTGTCTTCCAGACGCTACTTTAGAAGACAAATTAGATCTTGCAGTCCGTGTAGGATTAGCGATAATTACTGAAGGAGTAACTATTGCACCATTACAAGGAATTAGTGAAGTAAAAATAAAAAAAAATAAAGATGGAACAGAATATCTTTCTGTTTCTATTGCAGGACCAATGCGTTCAGCGGGTGGAACTGAATCTGCAGTTACTCTACTAATTGCAGATCATGTTAGAAAGATTGCTGGCCTTTCAAAATTTCAAGCAAATTCTTTTGATGATGAAACTGGCAGATTTGTTGAGGAATTAAGAATCTATGAAAGAGAAGCTAGTAGCTTTCAATTCCATATTTTAGATGAAGATATTGAACATGTAATTTCTAATCTTCCAGTTGAACTAGCTGGTGTTGACACTGATCCATATGAGGTTGTAAATCATAAATCTATGGCTAGAATCCAAACAGACCGAGTAAGGGGAGGTGCCTTACGTGTTTTAAATGATGGATTGATTGGAAGATCAAAAAAACTCCTCAAAAGAATCGAATTGTATAATCTGGATGGCTGGGAATGGCTTAATGATCTTAAAGGAGCAGTTCAGACTGGGGAAAATCAGGAAGATGCAGCTGCAAAAAGAATGCGTGAAGTGATTACAGGCAGATCTGTATTATCAATGCCTAACAAATTAGGTGGATTTAGACTGAGATATGGAAGAGCATGTAATACGGGTTTTGCAGCAGTAGGAATACACCCAGTAATTGCAGAAATTCTTGATCATACTGTAGCAGTAGGTACTCAAATCAAAATTGACATTCCTGGTAAAGGAGCAACTATAGCATTTGTTGATTCAATTGATACCCCAACTGTTCGTCTCAATAACGGAAATGTTGTAAAGATTCTAGATGTAAAACATGGATTAGAAATCAAAAATGACATTGAAAAAATTCTACATTTAGGTGATATTTTAATTTCATTTGGTGATTTTTTAGAAAATAACGCACAATTAATACCCTCAGCATATGTAGAAGAATTTTGGATAGAGGAACTAAAACAAAAAATTGAAAAATATGAACCAAATGATCAGTACCTAAATCAATTTCTAAATAGAATTCCAACAATTGATGAAGCACTAAAAATTTCACTTGATTTTAAAATTCCACTTCATCCACATTATCTATATTTCTGGGATAAAATATCGTCTAAAGAACTCCTCAAACTTTTAGAACCTAAAAATGTCAATGAAACATCAATCGAATATTCAAATGATGTAAAAAAAATTCTTGAAGATTTAGGTACTCCTCATAAAATTGAAAACGATTCAATTATTCTTGAACACCAAGAAGCAAAAATTTTCTTTAATGTTTTATTTAAAAAGAAACCATCTATTGATGATTTATCAGTACCAAAAATTCTAACTAAATCATCTGGCATTAAAATTAATAATAAATTCTCAACAAGCATTGGAGTTAGAATAGGAAGACCAGAAAAAGCAGCAGCTAGACAAATGAAACCTGCAACACATGTATTGTTTCCAGTTGGTGAGAAAGGTGGACCTACTAGAGATCTTCTTAAAGCTTCTAGAACTGAACATTTTTTTGCTAATATTTACAATCGACATTGTAAAAAATGCAATCAACCATCTATTGGAATTAAATGCTCTATTTGTGGCACAAAAACTTCTATCACATACAGATGCACAAATTGCAGAGATACTCTTAAAGAACCATTTTGCGAAAAATGCAAGCGTAAATCCCCTGCTCATTCACATAAAGAATTTCCATTAAAAACTAGGTTACTTTTAGCTCAGGAAAAAATGGGACTTCGTGCTAAAGAACCATTCAAAGGAGTAAAAGAACTCATCAATCAAGATAAAATTGCAGAACCTCTTGAAAAAGGACTTGTACGACAAAACTTTGGATTAACCACTTTCAAGGATGGAACCGTAAGATTTGATGCAACAAATTCTCCATTAACACAATTTAGACCATCATGGATTGGTACATCAATTGAAAAACTAAAAGAACTTGGGTATACTCATGACATTGACGGAAATCCAATTGAGTCTGAAGAACAAACTATAGAACTTCGTATGCAAGATGTGATTATACCATATGAAAGTGGAAATTATCTAGTCTCAACTTGTAAATACATTGATGTCTTATTAGAAAAATTCTATGGCAAATCTGCATTTTATAATGTAAAGAATTCAAAAGAGCTTATTGGACATTTGATAATTGGTTTAGCTCCTCACACGTCTGTAGGAATAGTAGGCAGAATCATAGGATATACTGAAACTCATGTTTGTTTTGGAACTCCTAATTGGCATTCTGCAAAAAGAAGAGATGCTGATGGTGATGCTGATTCAATAATGCTATTAATGGATAGCCTACTTAATTTCTCAAGACAATTTCTATCTGATAGAATAGGTGGATTGATGGATGCACCATTACTTGTTCAACCACATGTTTTACCACATGAATCTCAACCACAAGCACATAATCTTGAAGTCACAAAAATACTTCCTTTGGAATTCTTTGAATCTACATTTAAACAAGTAAAAGCTTCTGATGTGACCTCAATTGAAATTATTAAATCTCGGCTTGAAACTAAAAGACAATTTTATGATTATCATTTTACGCACAAAACTTCATCATTAACAACTTCAAAATCAAGAAGTGCATATTCCACACTTGGTTCAATGCTTGATAAATTTGACATGCAAGTTAAAAATGCTGAATTAATCAACGCTGTAAATACATCAGAGATTGTTTCGAATGTAATTTCAACACATCTTGTTCCAGATCTAATGGGAAACTTAAGAGCATATGCTAGACAGAGCTTTAGATGTACTGCATGTGGAAAATCATTTCGTAGAATGCCTCTTATCCAAACTTGCGTTTGTGGTCACAAATTAATTGCCACAATTACTAGGGGCTCAGTAGAGAAATATCTAAAACTTGCAAAAAGATTAGTTGAAAAATATGATGTGGGTGAATATCAACAAGGAAGAATTCTTGCTTTATCAGATGAAATAGAATTAGTGTTTGGTAAAAGTAGAGGAGATCAATCCTTATTGACAGATTATTCGTAAATCTATCTTAATTTGACGTACTCGTAAGCACCTAATTTATTATCAAAACAGAACTTAACTTTCTGATAATCTTTTCTGAATGTTTTAACTTTAGAAAGAATTTTCTTTGGATCCTTTTTATCAATTACAACTTGTTTGATATATGATGCAATTTCTTGCATCTCGTTCTTTTTCATTCCTAGTCTTGTAATTTCAGAAACTCCCAATCTAATTCCACCTGGATGGAAATAGTTTCTTCCAGCTTTAATATCTCCTGGAATTAACTGTCTATTTACTATGATGTTTGCTTTTTCTAAATCAGCTTCTACTTTCCCTCCATCTGAATAATCTAAAACATTAACTGCAATTTGGTGCGATTGTGTAAATCCTCTGCTCTCTCCTAATACTTTAAATCCCATATCGCTTAATGCTTCGGCAAATGCTTTTGCATTTTTGATCACTGCAGTAGCATAATCTTTACCAAACTCTAAAGCTTCGGCAAATGCAACTGCTTTTCCTGCCATATGATGAATGTGGTGACTACTTGTGAGTCCAGGGAAAGTTGCTTTTTTGATTACTTCTTCATGTTCTTTCGAACCTAAAACAAGTCCACCTTGAGGGCCAAACAAAGTCTTGTGAGTACTCATAGTCATGGTATCTGCACCTTCTCGAAGAGGATCTTGGAATTTTCCACCTGCAATTAATCCCGCAACATGTGCCGCATCATAATTAATATGCATATCATAGCTTTTGAGAAAATCTGATAATTCTTTCACAGGATGAGGAAACAAAAATAATGAACCACCAAACATTGCCATTTTTGGTAAACGGTTTTCATTTTTGAGATCTTTTACTTTTTGTTTTGTCTTATCTACATCAATTGTCATTTCTTCTGCATCAAATGGATAGAATTCAATTTCTAATCCATGAACTAAACCTGCAGTTCCAAAATGTTCCTTTTTCCCATGTGAAATATGTCCACCAGCTGGAATTGAAGGTGCTAACATGATATCTCCAGGATTAGTAAATGCAGAATATATTGCCAAATTTGCAACAACTCCTGAAATTGGTCTGACATCAGCAAATTTTGCTTTGTATAATTTCTTAGCTAATTTCATACATTCAAACTCTACATCATCAATGTAGACACAACCCGCATAGACTCTTTCTCCAGGCCATCCTTCAGCATATCTATTTCCAAAATCAGAAATTATTGCTTCTCTGACTGCAGGACTAGGAATATTTTCACTTGCAATTAATGGAATTGAATTCTCAAACCATTTATGATGATCCTTTAATTTTGTAAATATTTTATCATAAGCTTCTCTATTTTGTGATTTAGCCATATTTTGCATCTTGATTTTCCCAATTTAAAAACACCGATATGATCTCAAAAATATCCTTCCTGATCTGGAAGGTATAAAAGGGGAATCTGGAGTTTTGGCATCTATGGGAATGCAAGCAACCTCAAAGGGAACTATGCCCGTTGTTTTGCTAAAAGAGGGTGGTTCTGAAACTAAAGGACGAGAAGCCCAAAAAAATAACATAGCAGCAGCTAAAATTATCTCTGAAATTGTTCATACCAGCCTTGGACCTCGAGGTATGGATAAAATGCTAGTCGATTCATTAGGTGACGTTACAATTACCAATGATGGTGCAACCATCCTAAAAGAAATTGATGTACAACATCCAGCAGCAAAAATGCTAGTTGAAATCTCAAAAACTACAGATAACGAAGTTGGTGACGGTACAACATCTGCTGTAATTCTAGCTGGTGCTTTATTATCACAAGCAGAATCATTAATTGATTCAGATGTACATCCAACAATTATTGTTGATGGATATAGAAAGGCTGCAAGAAAAGCAAAAGAATTCTTGGAAGAAATTGCTGATACAATTTCTGCAAATGATAAAAATATTTTAAATAAAATTGCAAAAACTTCAATGCAAACAAAACTTGTTAGAAAGGATTCTGATCTTCTTGCAGATATTATTGTAAAATCAGTGCTTGCTGTTTCAGAAAAAACTGGCGAATCTTTCGATGTTGATATTGATGATATCAAGGTTGAAAAGAAAGCTGGTGGTTCAATTAAAGATTCTACGATTATACAAGGCATTGTTCTTGACAAAGAAATTGTTCATGGTGGAATGCCTAGAAAAATTACAGATGCTAAAATTGCATTAATCAATACCGCATTAGAAATTAGTAAAACTGAAACTGATGCAAAAATCAATATTTCAAATCCTCAACAATTAAAATCATTTTTAGATGAAGAAAATAGAATGCTAAAAACAATGGTTGACAAAGTTATCGGTTCTGGTGCTAATGTAGTCTTATGTCAAAAAGGATTGGATGATATGGCTCAACATTATCTTGCAAAAGCAGGAATTATTGCTGTTAGAAGAATTAAAGAAAGTGATCTTACAAAATTAGCAAAAGCAACAGGTGCTCGAATAGTTACAAATCTTGATGATCTTTTTGAAAAAGATCTTGGTTCTGCTGAGGTTGTTGAAGAGAAAAAAATTGAAGAAGACAAATGGGTATTTGTTGAAGGATGTAAACATCCAAAATCTGTAACATTACTTCTTCGTGCAGGTTCACAAAGAGTTGTTGATGAAGTTGAACGCTCTGTTCATGATGCTTTAATGGTTGTAAAAGACGTAATGTTAAAACCACAAATAGTTGCAGGTGGAGGAGCTCCTGAAACATTTGCTGCAACCAAAATTAGAGGTTGGGCAAAGTCTTTGGAAGGTAGAGAACAACTTGCAGCAGAAAAATTTGCAGATGCTCTAGAAGAAATTCCAATGGCACTTGCTGACAATGCTGGAATGGATCCAATTGATACACTTACACTTCTTCGTTCAAAGCAACAGAAAGGAGAGAAATGGACTGGAATTGATGTAATGAAGGCAAAGATTGGTAATATGAAATCAAGTGATATTATTGAACCACTTGCAGTCAAACTTCAAATTGTTTCAGCAGCTGCCGAGGCTGCATGTATGATTCTTAGAATAGATGATATTATTGCTACTCAAAAATCTGCAGGTGGACCACCTAGTGGTGAAGGCGGAATGGGTGGAATGCCTGGAATGGGTGGAATGCCTGGAATGGGTGGAATGCCTGACATGGGTGGAATGATGTAAATTATTTTGAAATTTTTTAAAACTTTAATTGTTAATCAAATTACAAACAACATTGAATCAAATTACCTCTAAAGCACTCACTGGTTTCAAATACATTTACCTGATTGTATTTTTTGCATTACTAGCAGGATTCTTTCATCCTCTTATCACAAATACAAGTTTTGATGGAGTTGTTATTGGAGTGTTGGTATTATTTGCAGGACTTGCAGGAGGCGTTTTACTATACAGAGCTGCAACATCTGAAAGTAAAAGAGCAATATTTCTTGGAAGTGGATTTGCCTTAATGTCTATTTCATTATATTATATTTTTCAGTTAACTGGAAGAACCTAGACATCAAAATAAAGATAAAATTCATGTGGATGCGGTCTAATTGCAATCTCACGTTGATCTCTTCTTTCTAGTTCAATAATTTTATCAATAACATCGTTTGTATAGATTGGACTAAGGAACTTTCTATCACTTTCTAATTCATCTAATGCTTCACCAAGACTTTTTGGAAGAACTCCAATTCCTCTCTTAGCTCTATCTGATTTTGTCATTTTGAAAATATCATCACGAACTTGATCACCGGGATCAATCTTTTTCTTTATTCCATCCATTCCTGCTGCTGTTACAGCTGCAAATACAAGATATGGATTTGATGAAGGATCTGGTGCTCTAAATTCAAGTCTTTTAAGATTAGAATAATTTCTGCCCTTGAGATGTTTTGGAACTCTCACTATTGCAGAACGATTTCCAGAACTCCAAGCAATATATGCAGGAGCTTCATATCCAGGTACTAATCTGTGATATGAATTAGTTGTTGGATTACCAATTGCTGATAGTGCTTTTGCATGATTAATTATACCGCCACAGAAATATCTTCCAACTTGACTTAATTCAATTTCATCATCTGGATCATAAAATGCATTTTCAGTTCCTTTCCATAAACTAACATTAACATGCATACCGGAACCAGAATCCATTGCAATTGGTTTTGGCATCATTGTTGCAACTTTTCCATATTTTTGTGCAACATTTCTAATTACATACTTGTAAGATTGTGCAGCATCTGCGGCATTTGTCATATAATCATATTTGATATCTATCTCACATTGTCCTGCTGTTGCAACTTCGTGATGATGATTATCACATAAGATGCCAAAATTTTTGTTTAAAATATTTACACATTCATTTCTATATGGTGTAAGAGTATCTGCTGGAGTACTTGGATAGTATCCTTCTTGTAGTCCCATAGGATATCCATCTCCTGATTGACTCCATGGAGCTTCTTTTGATTCAATTGAATATGATTGGCCTTTATAAGGTGTCAAAACATCCCAATGTACTTTATCAAATACAAAAAATTCAACTTCTGGACCCCATGTACTAAAGTCAAATCCTTGAGACTTGATATACTGTTCAGCTTTCTGAGAAATTCCTCTTGGATCTCTTGACAGTCTTCCTCTGTTTTCACCCCAATAAACATCACATAGAAGTCTGGCAGTTTTATTTTCAGTTAACCAAGGAATAATTGCAAAAGTGTTTGGATCTGGTTTTAAAAGCAAATCAGAATCATCGATACTGGCAAATCCAATAATTGATGAACCATCTAATTTTGGTAATCCATCTCGCATTTGTTCTGGAGTAAATGTATTTGCTGAAATTGTAGTATGGTGAAAATGTCCTGTTAGGCCTGTAAATTGCAGATCAATAAATTGAATTCCTTCATGTTGAATTCTTGAAAAAACTTCGTCTGGTGAATATGTTACTTGGATTGCTTTACCGTGACTGACTTTATATGGCAATTTGTTCTTCAATCAAACACAAATACATCAGTCATTTAAGGATTAGGTAAGAAATGTCAGAAGAAAATCAAATTGATATTACCTCATTACATCATACAGTTTTACGTGAAACTGAAAGTGATTCACTTTTAGAAATTACTCCTAATTTTTATAGAAATCTAGCTGATTTCATAGGAAATTTACAAAAACAAGAATTTGATGGAATTGAAAATAAAATTAAAGATGCTATGATAGAAATGGTTACAGAACTAACATCATTATTGATAGAAATTAGATTAGATAAAATTTCAAGTTCCTCTGATTTAGAAATAAGTAATTTGTTAGATGAAGAAAAATTCATCCTTGATTCTCAAGAGAAACAAAAAGAAAGAACTGAAATGATTCTTTCAGCTACACTAAATGGAAAATCAAAATTTTTAGAGTCATTATCTCAGAGTCACAAAACTAAGAAAATTGTAATTAGATTCCTTCACGAAGTAGATGAAATTGTCGGTGCTGATCTTGAAAAATATGGACCTTTTAAAACTGAAGATATTGCTACAATCCCATATGAAAATGCCCAGGCTTTAATTGTCAAAAATATTGCAACTAAGGTTCATTTAGAAGATTAGATAGAAATTATACCTTTTATCATCATAATACATGTCTCATACAGGTGTTGATGTGATTGATTTTCTTTTTTATACAATTTATCCTGTAATTGGAATTTTTATGATAGAAATTATTAGCAGAGTTGTAAAATCTCCAAAATGGATAAAATTGTGGATACAAGCAATTGTATCAATTGGTTTTGGAGTTTACTATTGGTTTATTTTACCTGCACCACAAAATTTTCCGTTAACTGCTATGGTAATGTTTGCACTTGCTATTGCCCTGATTTATCAAGGAAGACGTGCAAAAATTTCTCCTGATAAAAGTCCTTATTGATTTTAAAATCTTCCAAAAATTCGTTTTAAAATATTTGGTTTGTTACGCCCACCATCCCGAATAACTTTTTTTTCACCAAATCTTTTTGCCCTGATCTGGCTGAGTTTCACACATCTATGTTCCTCAGGAAGTCTGTGTTCAGAACAAAAAGGATCCTTACAATAATTACATTGAAACGGCATATCCGTCAGATCTCCACAATATGCACATTTTTCTGATTGCATATTTTCAATTACTATTTTTCTTTTAATAAAGGTGCTAGTTTTTATTCTAAAATTACTAAATGACTAAACGTTTTTACGATGTTCAAATTTAGATTGATTCAGATATCAAATGATCAAAGACAAAGTTGCAATAATTACTGGAGCTAGTAGCGGAATTGGATTTGCCACTGCATTGGCCTTATCAAAAGCGGGAGCAAAAGTTGCAATAGGTGCTAGACGAGTTGACAGATTAGAAGAACTTGCAAAAAAAATATCTGCAGAAGGTGGACAAGTATTTTATCAAAAATTAGATGTGACACAAAGATCTGAATGTGAAAATTTTGCTAAAGCTGTTTTGGACAAATGGGGCTCTATTGATATTCTTGTGAATAATGCAGGACTGATGCCATTAAGTTTCTTCAAAAGCCTAAAGGTTGATGAATGGGATAGAATGGTTGATGTGAATATTAAAGGCGTTTTGTATTCTACAGCTGCTGTAATTTCTCATATGAAAGAAAAAAAATCTGGTCATATAGTTAACCTTTCATCTGTAGCTGGAAGAATTGTTTTTCCTGCTGGCAGCGTTTACTGTGCAACAAAACATGCAGTTGCTGCATTTAGTGAAGGATTAAGACAGGAATTTAGTGTTCGTTCTAATATTAGAGTAACTAGTATTGAGCCAGGAGTAGTTGCAACAGAACTTAATGATACCATTACTGATGAATCTCTAAAAGGATTTGTAGAAAATACAAAGAAAATGGAAGCTTTACAAGCAGAAGATATTGCAAATGCAATTTTGTATGCAGTTGATTCACCATCATATGTCAATGTGAATGAGATTCTAATTCGACCTACAACACAAGAACGCTAAATTGGTAAATATTCCTCATGTTGTTATTTTAGGGGGAGGATTTGGTGGACTCTCAGCTGCAAATGAATTAAGAAACACACTATCATCATCTCAAGTAAAAATTACTGTAATTGATAAAAAAGACTGGTTTATGGTTGGATTTGCAAAATTATGGATAATGAATGGGACACGAACTTTTGAAAATTCTATTGGTTCATTAAAAGAACTAGAAAAAAAAGAAATTGATTTTGTTAAAGATGAAATTACATCAATAAATTTTGAAAGTAATCATGTTGAAACTAAATCACAAAAATTTTCTTTTGATTTTCTAATTATTTCAATGGGTGCAGTTTTAGCTCCCCAAAAAATTCCTGGATTGGTAAAAAACGGATTCAATCTATATGATCATGAACAGCTTTCAGAAATTCATGACAAACTTCAGAATATCACATCTGGAAAAATAGCAATTTGTATTATGGGGATGCCTTACAAATGCCCTCCAGCACCATTTGAGGCTAGCTTACTGATAAATTCCATGCTTAGAAAACGTGGTATTCGTGATTCTGTTCAAATTGACTTTTACAGTCCTGCCCCAATAACACTACCTGCGGCTGGACCTGAAGTTAGCAAACGAATTCTTGAATTAGTGAATTCTGAAAAAATTGTTTTTCATAACTCATCCAAAATAAAATCTGTTGAGCCAAAGAAATTAATTTTTGAAAACAGTGAAGCTGATTTTGATCTACTTTTAGCTATACCTCCACATATTGCTCCAAAAGTAATTTATGATTCTAGATTAGCTAAAGAATCTGAGTTTATTCCAATAGATAGATCTTGCAAGACATCTTTTGAAAATGTCTTTGCAGTAGGTGATGTTACTAATTTAACTGTTACAGAAAAAATAACAGTTCCAAAGGCTGGAGTTTTTGCAGAAGGGGAAGGAACTACAGTTGCAAAAAATATTATCTCAAAAATTCAATCAAAAGAAGACTCTGCATTATTTGATGGAAAAGGTGGATGTTTTATTGAATCTGGAAGAGGTACTGCATCTGTAATTGAGGTCGATATGTTCACAAATGATAAACCATCAACAAATCTCACAGAATTAACAGCTGATAATCTTTCTAAAAAAATTGAATTTGAAAAAGAAAGACTATCAAAATGGCTCTAATTTATTCATCCGAATTTTTATTTTTTGAAATATGTTCTAAAATGGCTCTAATCTCAACACTTAATTCATGATTGTTATTTGATAGATTAAGTTTTTCTGGAAGGCCATTTTTAAAATCTTCAGATTCTGTTTCTATACTTCTTTTTTGAATACAATCTAAATGATCTTCATCTGTTGCAGAAATTTTGTGACAAATCTTACAAAGTTTCATTACTTTTCTTTATTGATAGGACGATTTAATAATTTCATTTTGTGCCTCTGAAGCAAGGGAACGTAGTCTAGCTTGGTATGATACTAGTCTGGGGGACTAGTGGTCGCAGGTTCAATTCCTGCCGTTCCCATTACAATTTTAGATTTTTAAGCAACTGTTCAAAATTTTTTTGAGATTTGTCTTGTTTGTATAATTGTAAAGCCTGAATAATTTTTTCTTTAGATGGAATTTTGATAATTTTTTGAGTTTTTTTGGAAATCCCTGATCCAATAAAAAATGCTTGGGTAATTGATGTAACGTTAGATGGTTTTCTCTTAGTACTAGAACTTTCAAAATCAATTATGGAAGCCTTTGTCTTGCCTACAATAACATGTTTTGAAATATTGCTTAATTCACCATGATCAAATCCAATTTGATCTAATCTATAACAATCTTCCAAAATACTTTTAATTGTTGATTTTAATTTTTTTGCGCTACCAGTACCTTTCAATGAATTGATCCATTCGCTAAATTTTTCTCCTTCTAGATACTCCATCACTAAAAAATTTTTACTAACATCAATTATTTTTGGACCAACTTTTACAAAATTCACTAATTTCAAAAACTCTGATTCATTTTTCATGTTTTTTCTTTGAGAATCAGTTCTTCTAATTTTTAGAGCAACTTCTTTGTTTCCTCTTTTTGCAATAACTACAACGCCAACGTATCCCTTTCCTAAAATTGCTAAATTTCCAAGTGTAGTAGGACCTGTTAAAGAAATTGATTTAATTTTTAATTTTTCCAATTCATTAATTCTTAATTTAATCTGATGATCAGTTGCTTTTGGATACCCTAAAATATTTGAATAAGGTTTTTCTGAAAATTTTTTAATTGAAATGAATGAGTGTGCCATCTACTGAGATTAATTCAGCGGCTTCCTCTTTAATTGATTTGCTTAGGGCTTTATTTCCTATAGATATCTTGAAACCTTTTTTGAAATCATTTTGAAGACCTTTTGGTATTCCTGTCTGAAGATTTTTTTTCAAAAATTCTTTCAAGAAATTTATTGCATCAGTATGAATTCTTTTTTCTAATGAAATTATCTTTCTTTCATCTCCAACCCATACTAATTCTGCATTTCTAAGATTTTTAGAAATGAAACTATGAGAGCTGTCTTCTCTGAAGAATTCTGGTCCTTTTTTTTGATATACTTGACTGATTTTTATAGATTCTAAAAAGAAGAAAAGATAAGCTTCTTTTTGCTGATCAGTATAAGATTTACTTCTTAATACTGTAAATCCTCCCAATTCTAACTGTGTACTTATTGTAGATGTAGCTCTTTTGATTTGTCCCCAAATGATATCAGGACTTCTAGCTTTGAAATCAAATTTGATAACTAGTAAATTATTCCAAAACTTGTTTGCGATTCTAGGTTTTTTATTTTTAAAAAACCCTAAACTTGGTTTATTCTTAAATGCTCTGGAAATTAGAATAAACTTTCCAATATTCTCGTTGGAAATAGCAGCTGCCAAATTTCTGTTACTGTCAATTGGATCAATTACTACAATTGAAGTATCAAATGATCTTGATGTTTTTCCAATTATTTGATTCTCTTTGATTTTTGAAATTGATTTAATTAAATTTTCAAAACTTCCAAATTCAAAAATCAAAACTTCTGAAATATAACCACTAAACCCTTGTTTTGCAATTTCTGCACCATAAATTTTATTTGATTTTAAAAATGTCTTCAAAACTCTGACTTCATTTTTCATTTTTAATGTCAATGATTTCTTCATAAATTCTGTATGAAATGATGATCTATCCGCAGCGCTTTTCCATTCTCCAATTTTTACATCATAACATGGTACTACATTGATTTTTGTGTTTTTGATTTTAGCTTCAACATATGGGTGCTGAGAAAATCTTACATACGGTGAATATTTTTTTAAAGAATCAAAACCAATTTTTTGCGAAATTTTTTTAAACTTTTCTTCAGATGTATTCTTTTTAAATTTGATAAAAATATCAATATCTGCATCTTTTGATAACCATGTACCTTTAGCAAAAGAACCTCCAAATTCTAACCCAATCGCTTCAGAATACTTTTTAATTTCTTTTTCTACCAAAGAAAAAGCTATATCTGCAATTTCTTTTTTTGATCTTTCTATTGTTTTTGGAGGAACTACGAATTTAGACACTATAGAAATTATTTGTTTCATTTTTTTGCACTAACCTCCATCAAATCTGAATAAATTGATCCATTAGAAGTAAGCTCACTTTTTTTTAATTTAATACTAGATACGTGTTGCAATCCAAAATTAATCATTTTTCCATTCTCCAATTCTTTTAATATGTCACCAATCTGCTTTTTAATTCTAAATACTGTGATATGAGGTTTGAATGGTTTATCAGGAAAAAATCCAAGTGGTTCTAATATCTCGTTTACTTTTTTTGATAGTTGAATGAGCATATTGCCACCATGTTCATCTGTACCAATCCAAATCACTCTTGGAAATTTGGGTTTTGGAAATGCTCCTACTCCTTTTAAAAATACATCAAAACTTGAAAACTCAATTTTTTGAAGAGATTGACTGATTTTACTATTCATTTTTTCTGATACGTCACCAATAAATTGTAAAGTGAAATGAAAATTTTTTGATTCAACTGGTTTTGCATCAATTTTGCTTTCATTCTGGAACTTTTTGATTGATTCAACGATTTCATCATTTGTTATTTCAATCGCAATAAAAACACGCATCATGATATTTTTTAAATAATGTTTATAATTATTTCCGGTAACTTCATAGACTTGCTTTATTTTTGATATATGTTGACAAAATTAATTGTATGTTTAACGGGAATGCCTGGTGCTGGCAAGTCCACAATTGCAGATGGACTCAAATCTAAAGGGTATGAGATTATCAATATGGGAAACGCTGTAAGAGAGGAAGCAAAAAAACGAAATCTAGAATCTACTAGAGAAAATCTTGGAAAATTAATGTTAGAATTAAGAGAAAATAACGGACCTGGTGCAATTGCAGAATTGGTAAAACCCCAAATCGAGTCTTCTAGATCAAATGTAATTCTAATAGATGGTGTAAGATCAAATGATGAAATTAATGTATTAAAAAAATTTGGTACTGTAAAATTATTAGCCGTTCATGCATCTACTGATACAAGATTTAATTTTTTACAAAAAAGAGGAAGATCTGATGATCCACAAACCAAAGAACATTTTGAAGAAAGAGATAATCGTGAATTAGGTGTTGGTATAAGCAATTCAATTGCATTATCTGATTATGCAATATCAAATGTTGGTTTAACAAAGGAAGAATTAATTGAACAAACTTTCAAAATCATTCAAAGTTGGATAGAATGAAAATTCCTAACATAAATTGTAAAATTGAAATGATCTGTCCAGTAAATCTATCTGAAGATCCAAAAAAAGTCGAATTAGCAATCTCTAATATTCTTCCATTTTCAGATATAAAAAATGAAAATTTTTCAATAAAGGCACAATCAAATGAATTAAGATCATTGGAAAAAATTTATGAAACAATCACATCGACACAATCTCATAAAAGTTATACCAGAAATCTAGAAAATAATCTGGAAAATAACAAAACTTGGTTTTTTCTAAATAAACAAGCAGCTTTTGTTGAAAAAGTAGCTATTTGTGACGAGGCAGAAGAATCTCCACTAGGCCCAATCAAAGTAATTCTAACATCGTCAAATATTAATGAAATAATAGATTGGATTGCATTTCCAAATTGATGAAAATTAGCTAAGAAAATTAACTCTTTTTTGACTATTTTTTTTAGTTTGAATCTAAAATCTATTTTTTTAAATTATTGATTAATGTTCATTAAACTAGGCATAATTGTAAGTATTGTAATTTTAGGAGGCATGATATTTTCTAATGAAATTGATACTTTATTCCCTTCAACATCTGCAACCGTATTTGATTACTTAAAAAATGACGTTAGTAATTTTGGATCTAAGGCTTCTGATTCTGTTGAGCAAAGAATTGATGAATCTATTAATAAAATTACAGATAAGACAACTGAATCTATATCTGAAGAAATTAGTGAAGCTGGAAATAAAGTGACAAATGAAATTTCTCAAGTAAAGGAATCTTCTCAAAAAATGATAAAAAAAGAAATTTCAAATTTTAATCCTATAGAGTCAATTCAAAATATTTTTACAGGTGATTCTAATTCAATAACTCAATCACAAAATAATATTTCTACACAAGATTCTATTTCAATACCTTCTGAAACTTTGTCTTTATCAACTAAACAATCTGATGAAAATATCATTCTTCAATATATTGATACAAGTGGAAAAACAAAAAGTGTAAACGTTGTAATTAGAACTATAGACAAAGAAATTTTTACGGGAACATTTCACACTTCAATATTTGAGACAAATGTTAATGATACAACTGGAACTCCATATTATATTGATATGATCGTTGATCATGAGGATTATGGAACTGTAACATCATCAGTTTATAATCCTGGTGACTCATATGATACAAAAATTAATGGCATATTTTATCAATCATGATTTATTTTTAAATAAAGAAACTAGTTTTGGTATTGACTCTGCACTAGTGTTTCTAATTATAATATCCATATTTTCTGACATAACTGTATGTTCTGGATTAATTTCTACTAATGTAGCATTATTTTGTTTTGCATAGATTGGAAGTGTGTTTACTGGAGATACAACAAGCGATGTTCCTACAATAATCATTAAATCACAGTTATTTGCAAAATTAATGGCATTTTTCCATACCTCTTGAGGTAATAATTCTCCAAACCAAACAACATCTGGTCTGAGTACATTACCACATTTACACAAAGGCGGTAATTTAGAAATCTCTCTGAAGATTTCTTCTTTATAGTCACAAACTGAGCACTTGATCTTTACAATACTTCCATGGAGTTCTAAAACTCTTGAGCTACCAGATTTTTGATGTAATCCATCAATATTCTGTGTTAAAACTACAACTTCAGCATATTTTTCTAATTCAGCTATTGCTTTATGACCCGCATTTGGATGTGCCTGAAAAATATTCTCTCTTCTCTCATTATACCACTCCCAAACTAATTTTGGATTATCATAAAATGCATCAATTGTGGCTAATCTCATTGCATCATGATTTCTCCATAATCCATCTTTTCCTCTAAATGTAGGAATTCCACTTTCTTGTGAAATTCCAGCTCCAGTAACAAAAACTATTTTTTTAAATCTATGAATATTATCTTCAATTAAATCAAACATATTACTTAATTTTTACTTCTAAAAAATCTCTAGCTGTAATCACTGAATCGTGTATTTCTTGTGCTTCTTTCAAATGTCCAATTTCATCTTTATATCTCGCTGAAAAGTGTGTCAAAATCAAATTTTTTACTTTAGCATTCTTACCTAATGTTGCAGCCTGTTTTGCAGTGGAGTGACATGTTTCTTTTGCTCTTAGTTTTTCTTCATCCAAAAATGTAGAATCAAATACTAAATAATCACAATCTTCAAAGAATTTTTCTAGATATTGTGTAGGCATTGTATCTCCAGAAATTCCAATCTTTTTACCTGGTCGTCTTTCACCTAAAACTTCTTCAGGTTTTATTGTTTTTTCATTAATTTTTATTTCATGACCTTTTTGTAATTCACTCCATAACTTTCCTTCAGGAATTCCCAATTGTTTTGCTTTTTCTAGATTGAATCTACCTGGCTTATCCTTTTCTTTAAATAAATATGAAAATGCATCTATTGAATGATTTGCTTTACCTACATGTATAGAAAATTTTTCATCTTCAAAAATTTTACCTTCGGTGATGGTTGTAATCATTACAGGAAATGATAATCCAAAATTTAATACTTTGATGTTAGAACCAATAAATTCATCAATACCATTAGGCCCAAAAATTTCTAATTTTTCAGTTCTATTTTGCATAGACATTGTTTGCAATAATCCTAAGATTCCTACACAATGATCTCCGTGCAAATGTGTAACAAATATCTTCATTTTTTTATTCCATCCTAAACCTGATTTCATAAATGATATCTGTGCAGATTCACCTGCATCAAACATTAAGATCTCTCCATCTTTTTCCAAACAGATACATGATAATCCTCTATTTTCAGTAGGCTGGGCTGCTGATGTTCCTAAGAATACTAGTTTCATTTTATCAAAATTGTTCTTGTTAAGCTTTTATGCCTATAGATATGGTACTTTTTTAATCCAGTCAATTTTAAATTGAAATCTAATTCTTTTTTGTACATTATTGCCACTCTTTTTCGTTTAGGCAGAATTGAAATGAATTTCTTTAGTATTTCTTGAGGTTTATCTGATGTTTTTGAGGCTATTCCATATGGTAAATCAGTCACAATTCCATCAAATTTTTCTGATATTTTTGATAATCCTTGAAATTCTGATTTTATAATTTCAGAATGATATTTGTTAGCTTTTAGATTTTCTTTGGCTATCTCACACATTTTTTCATCAAAATCAAGACCAATACCATGAATTCCCATTGATTCTGCCTCTAGAAGTGTAGTTCCTGTCCCACAAAATGGGTCACAAACAGTTTCTCCTTTCTTTAATCCTATCAAATTTATCATCAGTCTTGTTAATTTCCAATCTAATTCATGAGGAAATGTTTTGATCTTTTTGGGCCTTATTTGATTTTTGACACGTTTTGAAAATCCAAAAAAATTTTCATTATTTGTAAAAATCAAATACACTGTAATATCTGGATTATCTAATTTTACTTTTGCATGAGAAAATTTTGATATCATATCTCCCATGGAACTTTCTAATTCTGGAATGTTAAATTGATTTGATGACAAGTTTATTACTCTACAAACAAATGTTTTTGCATTTTTTAATACTCCTACATTTTCTTCATCCAAAAACAATCCTGACATTTTTCTTAAAACTTGCCCTGAAATTTTTACAAATGTTACTCGTTTTGTTATTTCATTCCAATTTGTTTTAGATTGAACAATGACTAAATTAGAAATCACTTTAATTTTTGAAAATTTGTCATACATTTTTGCAATTGCTGTAATTTCATCTATTGCAAGTTCTAAATAATCTTTAGATAAGACAAAAAAACTTTCTGGCATTATGAAATTGCCTTTACAATGATATTAGAAATATCAACAATGGATGTTTTACCTGGAATAGTATTTGTACTAATAATTTTTGTTACTCCTGCTTTTCTAATTTTTTCTTCTGCATTATTCATTAATAATGCATGTGTACATGCAACATACACTTTTTTACATTTTTGTTTTTTGAGAAATTGAGTAGCTTTTACAATACTACCTCCAGTACTAATCATATCGTCAACTAAAATTAAATCTCTATTAGCAACTTCATCAAGATTCTTTGTTTTTATCTGAACCTTTCCTGTTTTTCTATCTCTTTTTTTTTCCAAGGTGATATACTCCGAACCTAATTCTCTTGCAAACTCTTTTGCTCTTTCTTTTCCTCCTTGATCAGGTGATACAACAAAAGGATCTTTTAGGCTCAATTTCTTAACAAATCGTACAAGTTCAGGAATTGCAGATACATTCTCTGTTTTTATTGTAAAATGTCTGAATCCCATCATACTATGAATATCGACAGCAATAATTTTTGATGCACCAGCTCCTTTGAATAATTTGCCAAGAACCTTCATTGTAATAATTTCTCCTGGTAAAAACTCTCTATCTTGCCTTGCATAGCCCATATATGGTATCACAGCAATAACCTCAGATGATGTCTCTTTGGCTTTTGAAATTAATGATAACGCTTGAATTAGATTTGTATCAACTGGAGGATAAATTGATTGCACAACAATAGATTTCCCCTTTGAAATTTTTCCACTAAGAGTAATTTTGCTTTCTCCGTCCTCAAATACCCTTACCTGTGATTTTACAAAATTTGCCTTCATTTTTTTAGATAATCTTTTTGCTATGTCCTCAGAAGATTTACCTGCAATTACTGATAATTTACTCAACAAGAAATGTCAATTAATGGGATTCTTAAGTTTTGAGAAGATCATTCTTCTGCAGCTCCACCACGACCTAAGTCACCAAGACCAAATTCATCAATGACTCTATTTCTTTCTCCATCAAGCTTTCGAATCTCCTCGTCTTCTCTCTTTTCATCACCTTGATACACGGTTCTAATTGGCCATGGAATTCTAATATCATATTTTTTAAATTCTTCATACATGATCATCCTGATACCTGTTTTAATCTTGAATTGTGAACCATAATCCCTAACAAATACCCACAAGGAAAAATCAAGGGATGAATCATTAAATTTGTTAAATCTCACAACTGGTTGATTCAAGTCAACATGAATATCTTTATCACATCCACAACTAGGTTTATTTTGATTTAAGTAAGGACATCTATGTTGTACAACCATATGTCTTCCTCTATCATCTAAGACTTCTTCCATAGCACGCTTACCGATCTTTACTAAAATTCCAGCTACTTGTTTTGGATTGTTTAGATAAGAAACTCCTACTTCAACAACTGCAGGCACCATTTTGAGCTCTTTTGAATAATTAATAATTTGAGCAGTAACAAGCTGTCTAGTTGGAATTATGGCAAATGACTCATTTAATGCATCTCGTATGAAAGTCACTCTAGGAGTAATTTTGTGCACATAGCCATTATATCCAGAATCTAATTGAATACGCTCCCCCTCTGAAAAAATCTTGTCTTTTCTAATCAAAATATATGCAAAATAATTTTGCATAGTTTCCTGTAATGCTAATCCAATACCTATAGCTAATCCTCCTGTAGCAGTTGCAAGTATTATCAAATCTATTCCCCACCAACTAATTACCCCAAGTATTACTGAAACAAATATTCCCAATGGTAAAATTTGAGAAATTGATTTTGGAAGATCTTTTCTTTTTCTTTTAGCATGACCTGGAGGTTTTGATCCAGGAATTATTGGATCAAAACTGGAAAACCTTCTCTCTTCTCTCCATGTATCTATAGGATAAATTTCCTCAACATCTTGTCCTGGCATTAATTCTTTTCCAGATTCATTATTTCCAGAAATACAATCCTCATAATATTTTAGATATTTACTTCTTTCAGACTTCTTCCATTTTTCAAATGGATCTTCTACTAGTTGTTTAAAACTTCCAATAGGTAGTCCTTTTGAGGTTCTAAACTCTTCGAGGAATTTTATTCCCTCATTAGTCATTAATTTTTCTTCATATTCTTCCTTAGTCAATTCATCTGGAATGTGTTTTGGAGGTACCCATTTGTAGAATTTATGGAAAAGATCACCTTCATCATCTTGGAATCCACGTAGTTCTTTCCATGACTCAAAATCTTCTTTTTCTAATTTTGATTTTTCTTTTTTACTAAGTATTATTGGAATTATATGCGAAACTGAATACCCAATAACAAGAATGTTTATTGTATTGAGAATTTTTGCAAATGTTTCCTCAGGAGTTAATTCCCCATCTGCATAATATGAAACATCATTATCAAACAGTTCAAATGATTGTATGTACAAATTCACTGATGTAATTAATATGATGGCAAAAATTGGTAATACTATTACCCTGACAAATCTTGAAAAATGAGGTCGTACATAATTTAATTTTTGTTTCTTTACCCATTTTGAAAATGTACGATAAACAATAACAATTCCAATTATACCTACAATTAATACAATAAATGCCGCACGAAGGGATTCAGATGAGTCTAGAAGCTGAGATATGCCTTGAAACTGGTCTACTTGATTTGATACTGCATCAATTACTTCTTCAGCCATTTAGAATCCCTTATTCTTATTATAATACATAGGTTAACCCTCTTTTTCCTAACAGAATTTTTAATAAAACTGAATGAAATATAAAATTTAGCCATAAAAATTCTGTAATCCTTATCAAGGGTAACATCACTAATTATACAATGACATATCAAGAATCAGCATGGGATAATTCTCCATCACTAAAATCTTATACATTATCAAATTTCAGAACTCTCCCTCAAATTCAAAAATTAAGTGAAAAAACTCAATTTGAAATGGAAGTTGTAGGAAATGTTTTACCGTTTAAAGCAAATAATTATGTTGTAGAACAATTAATTGATTGGAATAATATCCCTAATGATCCTATCTTTGTACTGACATTTCCTCAAAAAGGAATGTTAAAGCCAGAACATTATGAAAAAATGGCTAATGCATTAAAAAATAATTTAGATAAAAAAGAAATCACATCTATTGCAAATGAAATACGTTTACAACTTAATCCACATCCTGCAGGTCAAATGGAACTTAATGTTCCAACTCTAAAAGATGGGACAAAACTTTATGGAATGCAACACAAATACAAAGAAACTTGTCTTTTTTTCCCCAGTCAAAGTCAAACATGTCATGCATATTGCAGCTTTTGTTTTAGATGGCCACAATTTGTAGGAATGGATGAAATGAAATTTGCAATGCAAGAAGGAGAACAACTAGTTCAATATGTTAGAGAACATCCAGAAATCTCTGATGTCTTATTCACAGGTGGTGATCCGATGATTATGAAAGCAAAAATTTTCTCAAAATATGTTGATACATTAATTGATGCAAAATTACCTAATCTCAAAACAATTAGAATTGGAACAAAATCCCTTGCCTATTGGCCTTACAAATTTTTAACAGATTCTGATTCTCAGGAAATGTTAGACATATTCAAAAAAATTACAGATAATGGATTACACCTTGCATTCATGGCGCATTTTAATCATCTAAATGAATTATCAACGGACGCTGTAAAAGATGCAATCAAAGCTGTAAGAAACACAGGTGCAGAAATTAGAACACAATCTCCATTATTGGCACACATTAATGATGATTCAGAAATGTGGGCAAAAATGTGGACTAAACAAGTTCAGCTTGGATGTATCCCATACTATATGTTTGTTGTAAGAGATACAGGTGCACAACACTACTTTGGAGTTCCACTGGTAAAAGCATACAAAATTTTTAGAAAAGCATATTCTTCAGTTAGTGGATTAGCAAGAACTGTTCGTGGACCTAGCATGTCTGCTACTCCAGGCAAAGTACACGTTATTGGAACCGCAAACCTAAATGATCAAAAAGTAATTGTTTTGAGATTTTTGCAGGGCAGAAATCCTGACTGGGTACAAGTGCCATTCTTTGCAAAATATGATGAAAATGCAATTTGGTTAGATGATCTAAAGCCTGCATTGACTGAAAAATTCTTTTTTGATGATGAAATGAAAAATTTCAAAACAAAACATCCAATTGAAGATTATCCTGAATCTTAGAATTAACCTGACTAACTTGACAACTCTAACTTACAAGACCATATTAGTAAAATAAGAAATAACAAATATCAAAATTGAATGTAGAACAAGTATTACAAGCTATTAAAAATGAAAATATTTCATTCATTGATTTTTGGTTTGTAGATATTTTTGGTGAATTACATAATGTTGGAATGCCAAGTTATGCCATTGACGAAAACAGTTTTGTAAACGGTCTTGAAAAATTAGATGCAAGTTCAATTGTTGGATTCAAATCTGTTAATAATTCTGATATGATTTTAATGCCTGATCCAACTTCATTTAAAATTCTTCCAAATGATTATGATCCTGGCAATAGAAAAAATGCAAGAATCTTTTGTGATCTTTATGACGGAAACATAAACAAAGAATCTCGATACAATCGAGATTCAAGAGGAATTGCACAAAAGGCATCAGAAAAACTCCATGATTTTGGTTTAACTCATACTAATTGGGGACCTGAAATAGAATTTTTTGTATTTGACGCTATCAATGTTTATCCTTCTCCCTATGGTGCAACCCATTCTGGAGGTGGTTCTGGATATTCCATAGAATCTAAAGAATCTCCTTGGGCAAAAGGAAATGTAAGTACTGCAATAGATATCAAAGAAGGGTATTATCCAGCACAACCAAAGGATACTCTTGAAGGATTTAGAAAAGATGTATGTGATGATTTGTATAATTATTTTGGAATAAAAATTGAAGCAGAACATCATGAAGTAGCAACTTCTGGTCAATGTGAAATCAATCTAGTCTATGATGAAATGGTTTCTATGGCTGATAATGTAATTGCAGTTAAAAATTTGGTAAAGGTAAAAGCAAAAAGAAAAAATAAAGTAGCAACTTTTATGCCAAAACCAATTTTTGGCGATAATGCATCTGCAATGCATACACATCAAAGTTTATGGAAAGAAAATTCAAATATAATGTACGATAAAGATGATGATGTAGCTCAAATGAGCCAAACTGGAAGGTATTATGTCGGAGGAATTCTAGATCATGCATCAGCATTATGTGCAATTTCAAATCCTACAACAAATTCTTACAAACGTCTTGTTCCTGGATTTGAGGCCCCTGTCAATGTATGTTGGGGATTAGCAAATCGCTCAACTGCTATTAGGGTTCCTATGTATAATAGAAATCAAGAAAAAAGTAAAAGGATTGAATATCGTGTACCTGATCCAACTGCAAATATCTATCTTTTAGAAGCTGCATTATTGTTAGCAGGATTAGATGGAATCAAAAACAAAACTGATCCTGGTGATCCTATTGAAGAAAATGTCTACAAACTTTCTTCAGAAAAGAAGCGAGAGTATAAGATTGGATCTTTACCAGTGTCATTGAAAGATTCACTTGATTCTTTAGCAAGCGATTCAAATTTCTTAAAAGAAACTTTTACAAAAGATTTCCTCGATGCTTATTCTGAATTAAAATACAAAGAATATACTGCATTTGCACAAACTCCTACAGCCTGGGAGGTTTCAATGTATGCTGATGCTTAATTGGTACAAGTGTCAAAATATTCTAAAAATCAGTATTTTTGATGAAAATTAGTAGAACATTTTTAAAATTAGATTTGTTTTTTTTAGTATGAAATTAAAATTATTGATGCTATTTTTGTTAATTATACCTAGCTTGGCTGGAATTGCTCATGGACATACAATTGATTCTGTAGGAGAATATAGAGTAGAAATTGGATGGATGAATGAACCTGTTGTATCTGGAGAAACCAATGCAATTGAATTTTATGTTAGCCCGTTAATCCAATGTCCAAATATTCCTAAACCAATTAAATGTGCAGAATCACAAGAATTTCAAAATGGAATTTCTGATTTAAACAAAACAATCAAAATGAAATTGATCTATAAAGATCAAAGTATTACACTTCCTTTTTCCCCTGATCATGATATTCCAGGAAAATATTATGCATTTGTAAATCCAACTGTTTCTGGATTTTATCAAGCAAATATTTTAGGAACAATAATAGATACCCCAATTAGCATATCAATGCATCCACCAAAAGTAGAAGAGCGCTCATACATTGAATTTCCTGAACCATCAGATATTACAATAACACAAATGATTGATGGACATACTGCATTGATTGAAGATGTAAGTGATCTTAAAGAAACAGTGAGTAATCTTAAAGAAACACAATCAGATGATGTAGGATATACAGGTATTGGAGTTGGATTGATTGGAATTGCAATTGCGATAATAGCATTTGTAAAGTCTAACAAAACTAATTAGAATTTGATATTTCATTTTTTTTAAAGGAATATCTCAATAATATAGGACCAACAAATATTGTGCCTAAAATTACAAAAATCAATGTTGAGAAAATACTGTCAGAAATTATTCCATAAGACAATCCTACTCCAGAAGTTATGAATGCGATTTCTCCCCTGACAATCATTCCACAACCAATTCTCAAGCCTTTGTTTTTATTTTTTAGTAAAATGATTGCTGGAATTCCAGAACCTAAGATTTTACTAATAATTGCAATTATCAAAATTACAAAAAATAAGATAAAATCTATATCCAAAATATTTGAGATATCTACATTTGCACCAAGTATTGCAAAGAAAAATGGCGCAAAAATAATTTGCAATTCTCCTACAAACTCTCTAACCTGTCTTGCTAATTTTGAGCCTGCAAGTCCCATTCCTGCTGCAAATGCTCCTACTATAGGATTGAGACCTATAATTGAAGCAATAGCTGCTATACCAAATGCTGAACCTAATGCAGTTGCTTGTTTTGTTCCACGAGATTCAAGAGATGTAGGTCTTGATGCTGCAACCACATGTACTATTTTTGGAAGTAAAAATACAGCCCCTAATAACAGAATAAACCATAGAATTAACGATTCTGATACTTCAAAAATTATTGTCTCCAATGACGGGAGAGTATGTGCAATTACTATAGAAATTATTGAAGATAGAATGGCTAATCCTATCACATCATCAAGTACTGCTGCATTGACCAAAATGTTTCCTTCTTTTGTTTTTTCTTTTCCCATTTCTCCCAAAATTGTTACAGCTGCTGTAATACTTGTTGCACTCAATGTTGCACCAATAATCATTGCAACCATCCAATTGATTCCAAATAAAATAGAAATTCCATATCCAAGTCCTAATGGAACAATTACTCCTGCAATACCAATAATCATAGCATGAATTCCTACATGCTTTAAACTAGAAAAAGTGAAATGTAATCCTGCTGAAAATAATATTATGATTCCAGCAATTTGCCAAAATGACATCATCAGATCATTTAGATCAACTAATGGTCTATCAAAGAAAAATGTAATTCCTCCTAATACAAATGGACCCAAAATTATTCCACCAATTACAAAACCGACTATCTCAGAAATTCCAAAATGTTTACAAATTCTACCAAAAAGCATTGATGGAATTACCAAAACTAGGATTCCAACTAAAGTTGGAATAACATCAATTTCTGTGACCATTCACGATTAAATCTAATTCTATTAATTAAAACTAATTTTTAAAATCAAATTTGATATTTTATTAAAATTTGAGCCTAGGATTTTTCCAAATTTTATAGAAAACTGCCCCAATTCCTATTATTGTAATTCCTGCAAGAATTATTTCAACTTGAAATTGTAATGCCATGTAAACTGTTGTTCCAAATCCAACTAATGGTAAAATTGGAAATTTCCCAATATTGATTGGAACTCTAAATGGTCTTTTTAAAACAGGTTCTGTATATCGTAAAACTATAACTGCTAAATTAATTGCTGCAAATGTTATGACGATAGCAAAAACTACGATGTTGGCTATAATTACAATATCTCCTATAAATGAAAATCCTACTGAAGTGATCAAAATAACAATTACTGCAATCCATGGTGTCTTAGTTTTAGGATGAACTCTGCCCAAAAACTGTGGTAACGAATTACTTTTTGCCATTCCATATAGTATTCTTGCTCCTGCTACAAGTGTGATTAAAACAGTACTTGCTGTAGCAAATAATGCAATTATTGATAATGTAACACTACCATTAGTACCTAAGACCTTATGTGCAACATCAGCAAGTGGGGCAGATGATACTGATAATTCTTGCCAATCTAAAATTTTTACAACCGATAATGAAACTAGAACATAAATTACTCCAGTTATAAGAATTGATAAAATAATAGCTCGAGGAATTGTTTTGTGAGGTCTTCTGACCTCTTCAGCAACATTTGCCATATCTTCAAATCCAATAAATGCAAAGAAAATTAAAACAAATGCAAGAATTATTCCTGAAAATCCATTTGGTGCTTCAAAATAATCTATTGATTCTACAGGTTCAACAGTAAGTCCAAGAAAAATAATTAATGCTAATCCTCCAGCAGTTATAATTGCAAAAATAGTATTTGCCCATGCAGACTCTTTAATACCAATAAAATTTACCAAGGATAAAATTACAATTAGAACAATTGCTCCGATAGTTATTGGTATTTCAATAAACTGAATTAGATAACCTCCAAACCCTAAAGATACAGTGGCAGCAACTATGATGGATGTAATTGCAGTTAACCATCCAATTATAAAACCAAAAAAATTACTTTTGAATGCATTTTTAACAAAAGTATATTCTGCTGCTGCTTTTGGATATAATGCTGCAAGTTCAGAGTAACTCAACCCAGCAAATACTGCAACTATCGCACCTAGCAAAAAAGAAATCCACATTGAATTTCCAGCAAAACCTGCAGCCTCTCCAATTAGAACATAAATTCCAGCACCAAGAATCAAACCCACTCCATACATGGTAAGATGAAAAAGACCCATGTGGCGCTTTAATTCATACATATACCATCAACCTGTAACCAAGAAATTTAATCCAAATCCTATCAAATATGCGACAATTGCAGCAATTCCACCAATAATTAATGTATTAACTCCTGAGCGTATCATTGATTTCTTTACAATTTTTCCTTTAATCATTCCAACAAGAAAGAACGCAAAACATACAGATACAATAGAATAAACAAAAGCTTCAGAATTCAATTCAATTCCAACAATCATGAAAATCATAAACGGAATCAATGGAATTAATCCTACAAGATTGAAACCAACAAATGTGCTGACAGAACTATCTAATGGGTTTTTTTCATCCTCCATCAATCCTAATTCTTCTTTCATCATTGTATCTATCCATACTTTTCTTCTTGATGTTATAATTCGCACAACATCTTCTAACAATTGATCCTTGAAACCTTTTTTTCTATAAATTTCTCTGATTTCTTCAATTTCTTGTTCTTCTAAATTATCAATTTCCCATTCTTCCTGTTTTCTTTTCATCTCCATAAACTCATTTCGTGCTTTTGATGCTTGATAATTTGAGGCAGCCATAGAAAGCCCATCTGCAAACAAATTTGCAAAACCCAAAATTAAGATAATTGTTGAAGGTAATGAGGCACCCATTACTCCTGCAACAATAGCAAAAGTTGTGACAGCACCGTCTATAGAACCATAAATAAAATCATCAAAATGCCATTTCATTATATCACAATGATTTTCTGTTTGTTGTTTTAATGTATTTAGAATTATTATTTTGCAATTGCCTTCGTAATGTCTGTCTTGCCAATTATTCCTGCAATTGATTCATTCCCATCTAGTACCACTAAACCACTAATATTGTTTTGTAAAATTAGTTTGCATGCATCTGACAAGCTTTGATTGAATTTGATAGTAATCAATCCTTCAGTCATAACTTCTCTTGCTAATGAAATATTTCCAAATCCTTCTTTTGAAAGAAATCCTTTTCTAATTTGATCTGATATCCCATATCCCAGGTCATCTTTCTCATCTCCAAGCTCAATTGCAATTCTAAACAAATCTCTAAATGAAATAATTCCGACTGGTTCTTCATTTTGATTTTTTACAACAAGTCTGGAGATTTTCTTTTCTAGCATTTTTCGTACAACTTTGTATAATGGTGCAGCTGTATGAGTAAATTCATAATCATGAGTCATAAAATCTACAACTTTTTTTCCATCTGTAATGTTTTCAGCATAATAATTAACAAGATCACTTTTTGTGAAAATTCTTTTCACTTCATCCTTTTCGCCAATAGCTAATGAACTAATACCTTTTTTAATCATTATTTTTGCCGAGTTTTCAGGAGTAATTTTTTGATTTACAAATTCTATTGGTTTCATTATTTTTGTTATAGGAATTTCATCTAATCCCTGTTTTGTATTCTCTGAAAATAAAAATAATCCAATATCTTTTTCAGTAATTATTCCAATATGCTTTCCGTTTTCTACAACAACTAATCTACTAATTTTTGTGTTTAATAGCATTCTAATAGCATCTGAAATTGTTGATTTCTTCATAATGGAAATAGGTTTTTTTGAAATATTGTTAATTGACAATTGTCTATTTTTCAGATTTTTTCTATAAAAATTAGAGTTATAATTTCCAACTTTGATTGCAATTTAGTTTTCAACTTTGGAAATTAATAGTCATTTTATATTAGAATAACTGTAATTTTTGTACATGGCTAAATTTAAAAAAATTCTTGTTCCTCTTGATGGTTCTGCAAATGCTACTCGTGGTTTAGATAGAGCAATTGAGATTGCTAAAGGTACTGGTGCTGAAATTACTGGATTTTATGTATTCCATTTACCTCTAACTGCAGGAATAAAATATACAGCAAAAATGAAAGAAGATGCACAAAGAAAAGCTGTCAAAGCTATTGGCCCTGCTATGAACAAAGCACAAAAAGCTGGTGCAATTTTCAAATACAAAACAAGTGGAGGAAATACTGGTTCTGAAATTGTCAAATTTGCTAAAAATGGAAAATTTGACATGATTGTAATAGGGGCAAGAGGATTAGGCGGTGCAAAAGAAGCATTTCTTGGCAGTACATCCAATTATGTAATGCACAAAACCAACATTCCAGTTTTAGTAGTGAAATAGTGTAATCTCACTATTATATTTTTCAATATTCTTGATATTTTATGTGTGATAACGTAAAAGTATAAGACTTTGAAAAAATAATTTTGGTATAGTTTATGGTTGAAAATAATTATGATATTCTAGGGATTTTAGAAGGTTCAACAGAAAAAGAAATTCGAGATGCTTTTAGAAGATTAGCTCTCCAATTTCATTCAGATCGTGGAGGTGAAAATGAACAATTTATCAAAATTAAACAAGCATACGATGATCTAAAAATTGGAAAAAAATATCCAGAAACTGATCATGAAAAATTAAAAAATTCCAAAGTATATTCTGAAGATTCTGAGGCTGATGTTAGGAGGAAAAATCAGATTTTAGGTCAAGAATTATCCAAAGAAATGAAAACTGCTGAAGATTGGGCTTCATCTCTAAATAACACAAACACTACAGGAACTAGATTATTTGGTTCGAAAACTCTTGGCGAAATTGAACTAGAAAGAAAAGCAACTGGCGCATTATCAATTAAAGGAAATTTCATGGCTGGAAAATTTACTTATGATGGTCCGATTATAATGCAAGGAAGTATTACTAGTCCATCATGGACGCAAGAATACCAAACAAACATTCGAGTAACTAATGGAGATTTTAAATTTGTAAATCCGTTAGAAAATAAATACAAAATTGATAACGGTGCTAAAATTATTGTTGACAATGGTGATGTTATAGTCGGAAATGTTTATGGTAGGAAATTTCGAATTGAAGATCCTGTACGTGTAGGAGTTTTCCAAATTCAAGAACACAGAACTCAAATCTTAGCTCCTAAAGGAAAAATTATCGTAGAAAATCTTGTTAACACGGTATCACTTGAAGCAGATTCAGTCATTGTTTTGAATGTAGAAGATGATGTAATAATCTCTGCAAGAGAGATTTTATTTTATGGTGGAAAACTCACTTATGATTCTGTAATTGAGCTAAAAAAAGGTGGAATAATCAGATTTTTTGAAAATTTTTCTATTCAGGGTTTAAGCGGTGACGCAATTATCAAACTTGAAAATGGTAAAAAAATTAGATTGTTTGATCTAAAAACTAAAAAAATCAAAGACTTGGCAGACGAATTTGTACAAAATAAAGAAAATTACAACAAAGATGCTACAATGGTTGGACATGGATTTACAATCACATATGAAATGCTAGATAATCTATCTCTGAAACCTGCAAAACAAAAACAGGGATGGGGATCAAAATTTAGTTTTTTTAAAAAATAATTTCCCCCAAAATCAAATTTTAGGCGTAAAAATGACCCTTTCTCATAAATAAGCCTCTTTTTTGAAAATAATAATGAAAAAGATAGAGGCTGTAATCAAACGAAGAAATTTTCCTACAATTAAAACAGATTTGAACATACTTGGAACATACATTATTGATAAACGAAACTTGGATGACAGTCAAATTTATGACGAATCACAAGGTTCTCGCGCAGGAGCAACTGGATTAAAGTCAGTACCTCTTGCAAAAATCGAAATGGTAGTTTCTGACAAAGATGCTAGAAAAGTCGTTGAAATGATTTCAAAAAATTCTGGTTTACCATCATTTCATGGAGGAAAAATCTTTGTTTCTGAAATGGAAGAGGTTGTAGACATGGAAACTCTTGATGCACAACAAGATCTTGAAATGACTACGCAACCAAAAACAGAACCAAAAAAATCATCTAAACGAAGCAGATTTGTTCCTTTACAAAAATTCATTTTAAACAAATTACAAATCATTTATGAAGAAAATAAAGAAACACTTCATGATGATTACAGAATAAAATCATTTAGTGACTTTGTAAACTATTGTATCATGAAATCGTTACCAACTCTAGAAAAGCAACTAAAGAATCCTACAATGATATATGAAAATAATTTTGGCGAGATTACTAATTACACAAAAATATAATCGCTGAAAAGATATAATCCAATTAATGTCATTCCGATAGCTGCCATTGCTAGTTTAGCGATAACAATTTTTGATACTTTCATACAACTAAACCCACAACTAGTGGTACAATAATTATTCCTGACATGATAATAATCTTAAGAAAATCATTACGACTTAATGGTTTCATCTCTTCTCTATGAAACAATTTGTTCTTACGATAAGAGTCGATTTTCATATCTTTAGATTGTTTTGTCCCCTTCTTCACCTGTAGCAATATCTACTGCACGTAATATTTGTGAAACAAAGATTTTACCAACTCTACCATGTTCTTTAATGATATTTATGACTTGATCTTCTTTTGCTTCTGAAATTATGGCTTCTAATCTATATTTATCATTGAATTGTGGTACGAAAATCTCACTTCCCTTTGATGCGTGAATCTCAGAACCTGGTTTCTTTCCTCTTCCTCTTACTTTAGAGACAGTTAGACCGCCAATACCAATTTCTTTTAATCCTTCACTAATTGCCATTACGTCATTTTCTCCTAGAATTACTTCTATTTTGAGCATTTAGATATTATATGACAATTTACACAAATATAATTTCTGATTTTGATAATCATTTGATAATCATTTGATAATCATTTGATAATCATTTGATAATCATTTGATAATCATTTGATAATCATTTGATAATCATTTGATAATCATTTGATAATCATTTGATAATCAAATTTAGACATTGTTATTAATTTAAAATCAAATTTTTTATCATGGTACTGGATTCTGGAGATACAGCATGGATGCTTGTCGCTGGTAGTCTCGTACTTTTAATGATCCCTGCATTAGGTCTCTTTGAATCTGGCCTTTTGAGAAAGAAGAATGCGGCATCAATTTTTATGCAGATCTTCTTTGGTTTGGCACTTTTGAGTGTCATGTGGTTTGTATTTGGATTTAGTTTATCATTTGGTGAATCCACTATGGGTTTTATTGGTAACAATGAATGGGTATTCCTTAAAGGAGTTCCATCTGATGCTCCACTGGAACAATATGCCCCAACAATTCCAGGTGTGTTATTTGTCAAATTCCAATTGATGTTCGCAGCAATTACTCCACTTTTACTAACAGGAACAATTGCTGAAAGAATGAAATTTAGCTCATTTATCATCTTCATCGCTGCATGGTCCATGCTAATCTATTATCCTCTCGTACACTGGGTATGGGGTGGCGGTTGGTTAGCACAATTAGGTGTTGTTGACTTTGCTGGTGGTATTGTAATTCATACAAGTGTCGGTATGGCAGCACTTGCTGCAGCAATAGTACTTGGTAAAAGAAGAAATTATGGTCCTGCCATTATGATTCCTCACAGTATTCCACTTGCTGTCCTAGGTTCTTCATTACTGTGGCTTGGATGGTTTGGATTTAATGCTGGTAGTGCTCTATCTGCATCTGGTGGTGTTGCAGGTAACACTGTAATTGTAACTCACATGGCATCTTCTGTTTCTGCTTTAATTTGGGCTGGTCTTTCTTGGATTAGAACTGGAAAACCATCTGTTGTAGCAACAATTAATGGTGCAATTGCAGGTTTGGCAGGTATTACTCCAGCATCTGGATTCGTTAGTGCCGAACATGCTTTTGTCATAGGAATTGCAATCGGTGCAATCTCATACTCTGGTGTGGTATTATTCAAAGAAAAATTAAAGATTGATGATGCACTTGATGTAAGCTCTGTTCACGGGGTTGCTGGTATTGTTGGTGCATTAGCTATAGGAATTTTTGCAAGTACCGCAATTAATCCTGGAGGCGTTGATGGTTTACTCTTTGGAAATTCTGATCAGCTCTGGATACAAGCAGTAGGTGTTGCTGTTGCAGCTGTAATGGGCTTTGGTGGAACTTGGATAATTTTACAAATACTTAAGCGTCTTATTGGAATTAGGGTCTCACCCGAAGTGGAAGATATTGGATTGGATATTAGCGAACATGCTGAATCTGCATATTCTGATGAAGAGGAGTTCTTGTTAGGCATGGATGAATATACAGATGATTTGCAGGAAAAGGATGAAATACTATTCAAGAAGAAGTCAACTAGCGCTGAAAAATGACAATCAATTACGACCAATTAACAAAACAAGTCCTTGAATTAGATAATAAAGTAAGATTTGCAGGTGTTGCAAATAGTAAAGGCGAAATGATTGCTGGTGGGCAAAAAGATGGTGTTGCAAAGATTTTAGACGGTGATAATGTCAAAATGTCAATTCATTATGCATTACAAAAACGGGATCTTTATACCAATCTAGCATACAAAATTGGTTCAGAATTATCATCAATAACAGAATACGAAAAAGTTACAATGATTAGTATTCCCATAAATTCCAACGACTTGTTTATGATCAGTACTGAACCAAGAGCAGACTATTTGAAAATTATTGATTTTGTTCATTCAGAACTTAATTCCCAAAAATAACTACTGTAGGCATAATATTCTAGGAAGAGTTGATATTAACATAAAATCAAATTAGAATAAAAATGTCAACCAAATTCAATCTTGGAAAAAAACTCGTTTTACTTGTAATGTTAGTTACAATTACTGCATTAGGAATTACATCATACATGAGCACTGATTATGCATCTGAAACTCTCAAAGAAAGAGGTGGAGAATTATTAATTGGAGAATCTTCTATTAGAGGAGAATCTCTGAGATTATCTTTTGAATCAAGAATTGAACAAAATAATATTCTTGCAAACGATCCTATGATTCAATCATTAGTTTTAGAATTGAACAAAATTCCAAATAACAAACTAAAGGAATTCCAAGAGAATAATCGTAGAGACTTTTTAATTCAGGTTCAAGCATTTCAAGAATTAATTGGTTTTTCAATTGGATTTGAGGATACAAAGATAATTGGCAATAACGGCAAAGTTTTCTTTTCTCTTAGCGGTAATGCAGATGAAGATTATATTCAAAATGAATTATTTCAAAAAGGTCTAAAAAAATCATTTATTGTATTTGAACCGACAGAATCTGGTAAAAGATTGGTTGTTGTTTCTCCAATATTTGCAGATGATAGTAAAAAAGGAGATGAGCCAATTGGAGTGATTATTTCAAAAACTAGAACTACATCAATTGATAATATTTTGCTTAATAGAAGTGGACTGGGTGAAACTGGCGAAGTTTACATTGTAAATGATGATTATCTGATGTTATCTGAATCTAGATTCTTTGAAAATGCAGTATTTCATCAAAAAGTAGATACAATTGGTGTACAGAAATGTTTCAATGAAAAAGAAAACCATGTAGGATTCTATCCAGATTATAGAAATGTTCCAATATATGGTGCATCTAACTGTATGCCTGAATTTGGAATTGTTTTACTTGCAGAAATTGATGAAAAAGAACTCGTCGAACCAATCAAAATTTTACAAACTAGAATTTTGCTAACCAGTTTATTCATAACAATGTTAATGGGATTGCTTGCATACTTTGCTGCAGAATCATTATCACATCCATTAAAAGCCCTCAAAAATGCTGCAAACAAAATTGCAAATGGTAAGTTTGATGTAAGAACAAACATCACAACCGGTGATGAAATTGGTGAATTATCTCGTGCGTTTGATTCAATGGCACAAAAACTAGAAGAGTCATTAATTGAAATCAAAGAGAAAGAAGAAGTTATTAAGCAACTTGAGGGAGGCATGCTTCTAAAGTTTTCCCAACATGAAGAAAATGATTGTGTGGGTGTAATTGACATGAGTGATTCCACTAGAATATCATCTAAACTTTCAGATAGCGATGTTAGTAAAATGTATGAAATCTTTCTAAATTTTATGGCTAAAATCATTCTCAAATACAATGGTGAAGTTGTAAAAAATATTGGAGATGCATTGATGTTCAGATTTGCAAATATTGATTCCAAGGATTCTGCAGCAATGAAGAATGTAATAGAATGTTGTTTTTCTATGATTGAATCTCATGCTGAACTAAAAAAAGAACTTAATGCAGAAAATATAGATGCACTAGATTACAAAATTAGTGCAACATATGGTTCTGTTAAGGTAGCTGAAAGTACAACCTCGAAAATTTCAGATATTTTTGGCCCTACAGTTAATAGATGTTTTAAAATTAATTCATTTTGCCCAAAAAACAGTATAGTAGTTGACAATAACACGTATGAAAGTCTAAAAGACTGTAAAGAATACGAATTTATGCAATTCTGTTCAATTGAAATCAAACAAAAATACGGTTATAGTATTTTTGAAATTAAAAGAAAAGAATCCAAAACATGATTAAAAAATCATTTGTGCCTAAATTAGACTCATTAAAAGAATGATTCTTTGTGATGAAAATAACATCAAGTATTTAATTAACATAGTAACGTCTTTAGAATATGAAATTTTTGGTATTGTTTACAATATTTACAATTTTAGTATCTTCATCATTTGCTTATGCTGATGAATATGTCATTGATATTCCACATGGAGCATATAATCCTGAATTAAATACTCCTGCAGAGGTATGGTATGACCCTCCTCAATTGTTTGTAACTGTTGGAGATACTATTACATGGTATAATGATGACAAAGAAGGTCACACAGTTACAAGTGGTGAAGGTTCTGGAAGATTTGGTTGGATGAGTGATAACTTTGGAAAAGCAAATGGAATTTTTGACAGTGGTAGATTTATGCCAGGAGAGTCATGGTCATACAAATTTGAGGAATCTGGAACATTTTCTTATTATTGCACAATTCATCCATGGATGGAAGGAATTGTAATTGTTGAAAAACTTATTCCTGATTATCCACATGATGCAACTGGTAAAAAATTAGAATTCCCATTATTACAATATACTCCAGATAGAAGTATAGAAGTAAATCTGGCATGGGATCCGCCTGTAATTAAAACTCATGAAAAAATTCAATTTGTTTATCAATTCTATGATCCACAAACAAATTCAAATTTAGCTGAAATGAAATATGATTTTATCATTTTTCAAAATGGACAAGAAATTTTTCGTGATGAGGGTCTGAGTCAAATTGGTGGAGATTACCGCAATTTTGTTTTTAGTGATTCTGGATCAATTATAATAAGAATAGAAGGAATTCAATCACCTTCAATTTTTGCTGAGGAAAGTGTTACTGTTTTTGGTGATATACAAACTAAAGAACAACGTTCTGTTGATTTTACTAGTGCAGTTTATGATAATCCTGAAAAAACATCTCATGAAACTTATCATATAAAACCCGCCCAAAGACTAACAACTTATTACGAATTAATGTTGTTCATCATTTTGATTCCTGGCATAATGTTCATCATTGCATTGCTTTGGTTAAAGCAAAAACCAAAAATCCCTGATGAAAAACCTGGTGCTGTTAAAATCTAAAATAATAAAAAGAAATTAAAAATTGATTGAACTAATCTAATCGATTAATTCAGTCCAACCTTTGACGAAGACTGAGTTCTTGTAGAGTGGAACTGGTTGTCCAACAGTAAAGTCCATTGGTCTCATCCAGAAGATTGCTTTTGTTGGGCATACACCGATGCATGCACCATCAGAAATACATCTTTCTGGGTAAAAGACAAATGCTTTACCTCTCTTCCAGCCTTCAACTGGTTTTACTCTAAGGACATCTGGTCCAAGTGTGGTACAGATTTCTACACATAGTGCGCATCCGATACACATTTGTTCGCTGATGTCTGGAATAATTCCTACTGGCATAACAAAATTAATTCTTGATTTGGCATTAATATAATTTGCCTAAAATTATGGTCTTATAACGGCGTTTGATAATTTATAACGACGTTTTAAAATTGATCGCTCTAATCAAAATCAAATATTCTCTTGTTTTATAATGAATTTACTTGAATTAGCATCTGTTTTCTCTAGAGTGGTAATTACCAAATCATTTTGGATTTTTTTCAGAAAATAAACTCCTGTATTTTCTGATGTAATGATATGTTTTCCTCCTGGAGATAGTACCCACTCATCGTCTTTTTTTCTTGCCATGCCAGTAATAATTACAGATGATTTAGTTTGATTTCCAATAGATGATAGCAACATAATACATGAATTAATCAATCTTGCAGACTCTAATTCATCAAACAGATTGTAAACCCCATTAAAAGAGTCAATAATTATTAAAAATCGCTCTTTTGATACTTTAGAAATAATATCAGTTAATCTTTTTTTCCAATCTGATTTATCAGGATAAAAAATCATAACATTTTCTTTTTTTTGAATCATTCCAGATTGTACATATCCTGTATAAAGTAAATCCATATCCACAATAATTATAGAATTCTCAATAGTATTGATCAATCTATTAAGAAATTCAGTTTTATGAAAAGGCTTTAAGCATAATATGATATTGGGATTTTTTTGTTTAAATTGAATTTGAATTTTTGTCATATCATCTACAGATAGCTCAGGATTTTTATCCAACACTGCTTTAGGAGTTTACAGATATAATAATGAATTTAGTGTCAAAAGACATCCTATCTGATTTTCCAATTTCAGATAAAATCTATCTTAACAATGCATCTGTATCTCTTATGCCTAATCAAAGCATTGAGGCCATGAAAGAATTCCTTGTTACATACAACTCTATAGGTCCAGATTCAAAAGATTCTGAACCGTTTGTAACTGAGAAACTTCGTAATGTTAGAAAAACTATCTCAAAAATTATTTCATGTCAACCTGATGAGATAATTCTTACTCAGAGTACAACTGATGGAATAAATTTTGTAGCAAATGGATTGTCTTTTGAAAATGATTCTAACATAATTATTCGAGGAATGTCACACGAACATCATGCAAATTTTTATCCTTGGATTAAATTAAAAGAAAAAATTTCTATAAAAAATCTACCGATTGATATCAATGGCTTTTTCAAATTAGATGATCTAGAATCATATCTTGATAATAATACAAAATTGGTTGCTCTTAGTCATGCATTATACAACACAGGTTCCATATTGCCTGTTGAAACAATAGGAAAAATCCTTCATGACAAAGTCCCATTTTTTATTGACGGGGCACAATCTATAGGATGCATTGAAGATGTTGACGTATCACGAATTCAATGTGATTTTATGTCTTTTAACGGTTCCAAATGGCTTTGTGGTCCTATGGGCACAGGATTATTTTACTGCAACAGAAAATCAAGTGAATTGTTAGAACCTAAGACCATTGGTGGAGAATCTGCAATGATTTATGATGATTCAAAAATAGCATACAAAGAATTACCAGATAAATTCCAAGCTGGATTTAGAAATTATGTAGGAATAGTAGGACTAGAATCGTCTGCAAATTATTTACTAAATTTTGGGATAAGGAACATTCGTGAAAAAAATCAATATCTATCAAATCTATTTCGAGAAGAATTGTCAAAAATACCAAATGTCATTCTATATGGTCCAGAAGATCCAAATGATAGAACCAGCATTATCTCATTTAATATCAAAGGATCAGATTCACAAGAAATTGTAGACAAACTTGAAAAACAAAATATTGTTTTATCTGTTAGAGAAATAATGGAAAAGAAAATTGTACGTGCATCTCCTCACTTTTTCAATACTGAATCTCAAATTCTTAAAGTAATTGATGCAATAAAGAAACTATAGATTTTCTTGTTCTTCAATTACCATCATCGTTAATGTTGATTGAACTTTAGCGATTCTTCTGATTTTGTTGGTAATGATTGCACGTAATTTTTCAGCATCATCAGAGGATAATTTCAAGACAATGTCATATACGCCATAAACTCCCTGAATTTCAAACTTGACCTGTTCTTCGGCAAGAATTTTCTTAATTTCCTCTATAATTGACTCGTCTGTTCCTAAATCCGAATTCAATAATACATATGCTGTAGGCACAAGAAGTTTTTTCATAAACAGTATTTAACCTTTCATTGTTCAAAAACTGATTAATCACCAATACATTATCTTGATATGAAACCAATAGATCTCTCACTTTCCATATCTGAATCTCTTCCCACCTTTTCAGGATCTCCAAAACCACAATTCATTACATGGTCAGACATCAACACTGATAGGTATAATCTTGAACTCTTGTTCCTAAGCTCACATACAGGAACACATCTTGATGCACCATTTCATTTTGTCAAAAACGGTAAGAAAATCAACCAAATTCCACTTGATAGACTCATCGGAAAGGGTATTCTAATAAAACTAAAAAAAATCAAAAACTCTCCTATTACAAAATCTGATATTACATTATTTGAAAAAAAGAATGGCAAGATTCCAAATCATTCATCAATTTTTTTCTATACTGAATGGCAAAAAATTTAAAAAACGATAATTATTTTACCGAAAATCCAGGTCTAGATCCATCTTCAGCTAAATATCTTGCATCAAAAAAAAACCAACCTTGTTGGTATAGATTCTCCAAGTATAGATCTTGGAAAAGATGAATCATTTACTGTTCATAAAATTTTATCAAAAAATAATATTCTGATTGTAGAGAATTTGACAAACATGAACAAAATACAGTCTAAGGAATTTGACTTTACTATTCTTCCATTAAAGCTAAAGGACGCTACAGGCTCACCTGTTCGCGCAGTAGCAACATAATCTATCATTTCGTAATACTAAAAATGTAGAATAATTATAATTTCATTATGAGCAAACCTGGTAATATTTGGAGAAAAGTTCATGGGAAAATCACTAAAAAACCAACAAACTTTTCTTGGCTTATTGAAGAAAAATTAGCTGGTTCTGGTATTCCGACTAGTTATGATGAATTTGATTGGCTTCTAAATCAAGGAGTAAAATCAATTGTGACAATGACTGAAAATGCACTTCCAGATGATTGGGTACAAAATATTGGTTATTTACATGTGCCAACACCTGATTTTACTGCACCTGATATGGACAGAATAGATTCTGCTGTAGACTTCATTCATGAACAAATCAATAATGATCAGGCAGTAATGGTTCATTGTGCAGCTGGAATGGGCAGAGCAGGAACAATACTGGCATGTTATTTCATTAAATACAAAAAATTTTCTGCAGATGATGCAATTAAAAAAATTCGAGATGAAAGACCAGGTTCAATTCAATCTGAAGTACAAGAATTAGCTATCGGATTTTATGAAAAACATGTAAGAAATTAGTTTAAACAAATTCTGAAACTAATTTTCCATCTACAACTTTAATCTTCAAGATTTTGTCTTCTTGAAAAAACAAAGTTAATCCACCGTCTGAATCAGGATCTTCTATTTTTACAAGTTCTAGCATTTTGATTGGATCAAATTTTTCCATTCATATCACCTATTCTGGAATTGATACGGTCTCAATTTTACCATCAACTGCCTTAATGAACATAAACCTGTTGTCTTTGAAGATAAAGGTGATTCCTCCTTCTTTATCTGGTTCTTCAACTTCAAGTATTGGTTGTCCTAGCAGACCATCGTATTTTGCCATTGATATTTCCAGAAAAAAGTTCCTTATATCCCTAATTGATTGTTATCTCAATTTCACTAGAACTATTTTTGATACTTCCAGTTTCTGTAAAATCATGTTTTTGCCAGGATGCAAAAGCTTCTGCTCCTATCTTATGTTTACCTGATCCTAAATCAGATGCTTTGAATACAAATTTTTCATTAAAATCAAACAATTCTTGCCTAACTTCTTCTTCTGTTAGTCTGATAAATGGTTCAAAATTTTTGGCTACTTGGACCCAAATTCGTCTGTCTTTCATTGGATTGACTAGTTTTGGATTTCTTGTCCAAAATATTGATGCCTTTCTGTACGTGTCAATGGTTCTTCCTAATTCCTTCTTTCTGAACCCACCAGATGTCAATTTTATACCATATTTCAATTTGAATGAAACATCGTTATTGTTGTATGCTTTTGTCCAATTAGCCTCATTAAAGGCATCTCTAATGTCGCCTTCAACTGAAAATTGGACATTTATCTCAATATTTTCGTCAGAAGAGTACGCATCCTTGGATTTTACTAGTTCAATTGCTGAAATCCTGCTTTCTCCCATTGTTACCGCTCATAATGATTTATATCCGCAATAAGTGCTTTTTCTGAATACATGAACGCACAAGTGATCAGTTCCGAGCCTAAAGAAATCAGCCTTTCAATCACTGAAACTGATATTGGAATTTTGTACATAATTCAGCATGAGCTACTAAAAGCATCAAATATCGATTTTGCAGGTGTTATAGTAAAACATCCTCTTACCAACGAATGTTGGATGAGGATCAATTCTAGTTCAAAGCCACTTGATGAGATCAAAAAAGCAACAGATTCAGCAATTAAAATGGCTGAAGAGCTCAAACAACTATTCAATTCTAAAATTAAGGTAAATTAAATTGAAATTTTGCCCCAAGTGTGAGGTTAAATTAAAAAATAGTGGTTCAGGCCTTCAATGCTCTAAATGTGGATATTCTGAAGGAGGAGAATCTAAAACAACAAAAAAAATAACTACTGAAGAAGAACCTGATTTCTCACTTCTTGCTTTTGAAGGAGATGAAGGTGAAGACACTAACCCAACAGTAAAAATTGATTGTGAAAAATGTGGACATGATGAAGCAGTTGGTTGGATGTTTCAAACTAGAAGTGCTGATGAACCTACAACTAGATTTTATAGGTGTCAAAAATGCAAATACACCTGGCGTGATTACACATAACGTTTAACTTGTACTTAAAGAGAAGAAAATTGATTTGACTTTTGGAGCAAAAACAAGTGGTTCAGACGATCTAAAGGCTATCATTTCTGCAATATCTACACTAGTTGAAGAAGCAACTTTTGTTGCAACCGCAGAAGGAATTACTTTCAGAGGAATGGATCCATCACATGTTGCTTTAATTGATATTTCTTGGCCTAATTCTGCATTTGAAAAATATGAATGTGATAGTGATATTAAATTCGGAGTAAGGATTGATGAATTTTCAAAACTTATCAAAAGAGCTGATAAAAAAGACAGCATAGAAATTAGTATATCTGAACAAAATATGTTACTTGTAACAGTTGGAAAAAATAAAAAATACAAAATGCGTCTAATTGAAAGTTCTGCAACTGATACTCCATTACCAAAAATTCCATATGACTCTAAAATCATTTTGACTTCTTCAAAATTTGATAAAATACTCGGTGATGTACAAGTTGTATCTGATTATCTAACTATCCATACGTCTGATTCAAAAGGAGATTTTTCAGGAAAAGGAGACTCTGGAGAAGTTGTAATAGATTTAGATAAAGATGATAAAGAAATTGAAGAAATTTCATCTAAAGAAGACAGTGTTGGTACCTATAGCTTAGAATATCTAAATCCGGTAGTAAAAGCAGTAGGTTCCAATGCAGGCTCAATCACATGTGAATTTTCAAGCGCAAAACCGCTTAGAATCGAATTCAAGGTAGCAAATATTGGCAGAATTCACTTTTACTTGGCCCCACGCGTCGAAAGTTAAAGCATTTAAAGATTAACTAGTTCAGGTATTTTGAATTGAGACTCGTAATAAAATATGGTGGAACATCAATTTCTGCTGCAAAAGACATCCAAGCAGTAGCTAAACACCTTAATGAATTATCAAAGAAAAATCATATTGTTGTTGTATGTTCTGCAACTACTGGAACCACTGATGATTTAATAGAAATTTCAGAATCAATAAAAAAAGAAAATAAATCAAAAGCAGAACAACTTGCATCAAAAATTACCAATAGACACAAACAATTGGCTAAACAGACAATCAAAAAACCTGACATAAGGAAAAAGTTACTTGCAAAATTTGATCAAGATTTTACTGAACTCCTTGCACTAATTGACGGTATGGTGTTGCTAGGTGAAGTTACACCAAGAACAATGGATTATCTATTTTCATTTGGAGAAAGACTTTCGATAAAATTAGTTTCATCTGCAATTGATGATGCTGGAAAAAAATCAATTCCTCTTACTGGCAAGGAAGTAGGCATCGTCACTGATTCTAATTTTGGTGAATCAAAACCGCTTATTGATACAACTAGGTTAAGAGTATCAAAAACTATAGATGCTTTATTCTCAAAGAAAACAATCCCAGTGGTAGGAGGATTTGTAGGTGCTGATCAACATGGACATATAACCACTTTCGGTAGAGGTGGTTCTGATTATTCTGCAACAATCATAGGCTCTTGTATCAAAGCAGATGAAATCTGGTTAATGAGTGAAATAGATGGATTGATGACTGCAGATCCTAAAATTGTAAATAATGCAAAATTACTCAAAGAAGTTTCTTACATAGAAGCAATTGAAATGGCTTTGTTTGGTGCAAAGCAAATACATCCACGAACATTTGAACCTCTAATCACAAAAAAAATCCCAATGAAAATTAGAAGTTCTTTCAATACTAAAAATGAAGGAACACTAGTTTCAGCAACAACCTCACAAGCAGTGAGAAATACTGTAAAATGTGTAAGTAATGTAAAAAATAATGGATTAATTGATGTCCAAGGAGGCAGTATGGTTGGAACTCCAGGTACTGCAGCAAAAATATTTGCAACATTGGCAAAAGCTGGAATCAATGTAATGATGATTTCTCAAAATCCCTCTGAATCAAGCATAACAATTGTAGTGAAAAACACTGACCTTGACAAAGCTGTGAGTGCACTAGAACTGGAATTATTGGGCAAAATAATCAAAAAATTAGATGTCACTACAGATGTTGCCATCATTGCATTGATTGGCTCAGGAATGAGAGGAACAGTTGGAGTTGCCTCAAAAGTATTTGGAGCAATTGAGAAAAATAAAGTAAATGTATCTATGATCACACAAGGTTCATCTGAACTTAATCTAGCATTTGTTGTAAAAAATTCTGATACAAATGCTGCTGTTCGTGCTTTGCATAATGAATTTGCACTAGATAAAATCAACTAAGACAAATCATTTAAGGGAACAATCTTCAGATAGTTTATTGAAAAAATTTCCAGCTCTGGTATCCATTGCAATTTTTGTAGTTAGTATAATTTTTGTTTCCTCAACGTCTGATCAATTTGTTGATGCAGGTTCTAGGAAAAAAATTCATTTTACTCAAACCATAACATCCTCTCAAGATCCAGGTCAAGGACACAATAATCATCAATTGGCATTAGTTTTGTCTCCAAATGAGGGAACAATATATGATGGTTCTATGACATTTACTTCAAGCGAACCTGTACAGATTGTAATTTTACATGAAATTAATTCTCAAGAATCAAAAGGTCAGCCTATATGGACTGTAGATGGAAAAACGATTTATGGTTTATCTTTAGTAGATTTACAAAAAAATTCAGGCTCATTTGAGTTTACAGGCGCTGCACTTGCATTACATTCCCCAAGTTCAAAAGAATTCACCGCAACTGTTAGTATAGACGGATGGATTAGAGGACAACCAACTGAAGTAATTATGCAAAAATTAGAATTACAAAAAGAACCATCACAATTACTTTCAAGAACTAATGTTCCAGCCACAATCCCGATGCACAAAGGAATCTATGAAGGAGATCAAGTTCTTTATATCATAACTGATGGAAGTGATGAAGATTATGCTAAAACAATTACAGAAAAACAACAATGGAATGTAGAACATGCTCCTGTAATTGCTAATGTTCCAGAAAACACTTTTCAAAAATTATTTGTTTTTAAAAATGGTGTAAAAGGTGATGGAATCTATGGTTTTCAAAATGATGTATTTTCCAGTACACCTGCTCAAGAATCAAAATATAGTGCTTTGAGTTCTATTATAGAAGTTACATGGAAGATTGGCCAAAAAGAAACTGAATTTAAATCTGCAGCAGATGTTATTGCAGCAGAAGAAGGTGGTAGAGTTGAGTTTAATGAAACGGGTATTGTGCTAAATACACCTCAAATTGTTTGGCCTGATGGACAAATGACAATTCGTTCAGATAAAGAAATATCTAATGAAATGTCTTACAGCGGCGGTCAAATTACAGAAATTAATGAAGAAGAAATGTCTGTAACTTTTGTGGCTCATAGAGGTTGGGGACCAGATGGTAGAACAATTTACTATATTGTTACTGATGCTACACCATCAGGACCAGCTGAATCAATGGGTGTAGTTTCATCACCAAAATCTGCAAGTCTTATAGCTCATTCAGGCGCAGTTGATCTTTTCCAATTCAAAAATGGAATCATCGGTTCTGGCCCATTAGGCTTTCAAGCAGGAATTGCTGGTGCTTCACTTGATGATGAGAATTATAGTCCAATGTGGAGAATTTACCTTGTTGAATGGAATGATCCAAAATATGCAAAAATCTTAGAAACAAAGTCAGATATTGACTCATTTCGTGCAGATGGTTTGTTATCAGTAACTATTGCAAGACCAACTAATAGTGATCATATAGTTAATTGCCCATTTATTGATCCGTTTCAATAGAGTACCGCTAAACGGATAAATTACTTGAGAAAAAATTTCTTTTAAAATTGACTGGTAAACTCTACATTGTTGGTGTCGGACCAGGACATCATGATCATATGACATTTAGAGCAAAACAAGTGATCGGTGAAAGTGACACAATTGTAGGATATGAAACTTATGTAAATTTAGTCCAAGATCTAATTAAAGGAAAAACTGTTCATCGTTATGCTATGACACAAGAAGTTGAAAGAGCTCATCAGTGTATTGATCTTGCCAAATCTGGAAAAATAGTTTCACTTGTTTCAAGTGGTGATCCTGGAATTTATGGAATGGCTGGTTTAATCTATGAAACCCTTGCTGAATCTGGATGGAGTCCTAAAGATGATCTTCAAGTTGAAATTGTCCCAGGTGTATCTGCACTTAATTCATGTGCATCAATTATTGGTTCTCCACTAATGAGTGATTTTGCAGTTGTTAGTATGAGTGATTTGTTAGTTCCATGGGAAGTAATCTCAAAAAGGGTAGAGGCAGCAGCACAAGGTGATTTTGTTATGGTCATTTACAATCCTGCAAGTAAGAAAAGAACACATCAATTACAAGATACACGAAAAGTTCTTCTAAAATATAGAAAACCCACTACTCCTGTTGCAATAATTAACGGCGCATTTAGAGAATCTCAAACTATTATAATGACTGATTTAGAGAATCTACCTAATCATTCAGATGAATTAGGCATGACTTGTACCGTAATAATTGGAAATTCATCAACATACACTTACAAAGATTTGATGATTAATCCAAGAGGTTACAAATCAAAATATAATTTAGAAGAACAAACCAATCCAATCTCAAAGTCTAAAAGCTTTTCTTGATTGCTTCGCTTAATTCATCATTTAGGTTTAATTTTTCTCTGATAGGGGAAATGACCTTTACTAAATAATTTCCAACAGTTTGTTTCAAATCTTCTGGATGTAATTTTTTTTCTACAAAATCTTTTTCGAGTTGTTTGTAATTTGTATATGATACATTACCGCCAAATTTTTCTGGCCTTTCAACTTTAATTTCATCAAATTCATGAAAAATTACTGTTTTTGAAATTTCTAATAGTGGGTTATTTTCTATATTTGCCTCTTCACACCACGCCTTACTGATTTTTTTCGTTATTTCATCATCAGTATTATGTACAAAAATGCCTGAATTTGGATCTGATTTACTCATTTTGCCCAATATTTTATCGTCATTTGAATCTGCAGGCTTTGAAAGTCCTGGAAGTAATTTATGATGAACAGCAACTGGAACCTTCCATTTCATTTTTGGAAAAATTTCTCTTACAAGCATGTGGATTTTCCTTTGATCCATTCCAGCATGTGCAATATCTACATCTAAAGAATGAATATCCACTGCTTGCATTGCAGGATAAAGTAACTTTGCAACATCAATTTTTTTATCATCTTCTGATCTTCCCATTATTGTTAAAGTTCTCATTGTTCTTGCAATTGACATATGTTTAGTAAATTTAACAAGATCAGACCAGTATTCTGTTTTGTCTTCATATAATTTTGAACCTAATACAATTTCAGCATCAGGACAAACTAATTTGAATGCATCTTGATAATATTTTGAGACTTTTGCAATTGTTTCCCAATCTCCACCCAGTTTGTCATTTATCAGAGTATGCCAATCAGCAAGAAAGATTTTACATTTTACACCAGCCTTGACAAAATCATTGACTTTGAATCCAGTACTTATTAGACTGCCAAGATGTAAAAAACCAGAAATTTCTAAACCAATATAGTGATTTGGAGATGAATTTGTTTTGAATAATTCAATTAATTCTTCCTGTGTTACTATTTCTTCTGTTGGTGGTCTTTGAATCAAATTTACTTTTTCTATAATGTCCAAATCAAAACAACTTTTGAGAATAAACGTATAAAGTTATTCAAAAATTTAATTTGAACTTGGAAGCTTTGAATATAGGATAATCCCTTTATTATTTATGACTCTAGAAGAAGGATTAGAATTAATTGAAAATTACAAAAAGGCCCTAAAGAAATTTTTGGAAACATTACCTGAACAATCAGTTCAATTAGGCTCAGAAATGATCCAAACATTATCAATGAATTCTAAAAATGAAATTGCAAACTTAGAAGCAATTGAAAAAGCACTCAAGCAACAACCAAAATATCAATCTGGATTGTCTGAATAATTTTTACTTGCAATTTTTTTTGTGCTTTCGCAAATCTTCTGAATAATCAAATTCAGTTCCACATACTCTACATTTCTCCTTTTTCTTGTTATGGGCTTTTTCTTGGTGTTTTTTTAATCTCTCAGAATCAGGAAGAACCGTTCCACACTTTTTACATTTTAATTCATTTTTGTTTGAACCAAATAATCCCATGATAAAGACATCTAAACATACTAGAAATAGTTTTTTTGTAAGATTTATCTAAAAATTTACTATTGATTCAAATTTCTGCTTCATTTAGAGTTTTTCTAGGTTTTGTGCTTAGATAGAATGCATGAGTACTAATTATGAATGCTGCAAGAAACATTTTGATAGCAAAAATTGTATTCCATGGACGTTCAGGATCTGGATATGCAATTGATAATCTGTCAATATCAGGAAGTACTCCATCAACAATTCCTCCAGAGATTTGAGCAGTTAATACTGTAGAATTGTACAATACCTCAAACAAAGTGATTATTGCAAAACCTAGTAACATCAATTGTAATAATGCCATTTTTACACCTACAATTTTATTTCCTGCGGTTCTTTTCCATCCAATTCTTGAAACACAATACCATCCAATGATTGTAGAGAAAAATATCCAAGTTGTCACTCTTGCAAAATTTTCAAACGGAATAGTTGTATTGTGAATTGCTTCACCCATAACATAAGTTCCATTTTCAATCCATTCTATCATGGTAACATATACTCCAAAAATCAGCGATGACGCCATTATGAATCCACAAATATAGAAAATATACAAATAAACTTTGTAGCCTGTATCTGATTTTTCAAGATGTCGTGGTTTCATTATGCGGTTTGCCAAATTTTGAAATATAAAAATTCATGTTTCATTATTGAGATTTATAGACTAGTTATTAACAGAAATAATGTTGAAAATTCCAATTAATGTTCCTCTAATAGGCAAAGAAGAAATATCTGCAGTTACATCTATTCTAAAAAATGGTGCTTTAACATCAGCTTCAAATCAAGGTGGAAAAAATGTTCAAAATTTTGAAAAATCTGTAGCATCTTTTGTAAAATCAAAATATGTAATTGCAGTAAATTCTGGGACTTCTGCTTTACAGGCTGCACTTTATGCATTGGATATAAAAAATGGAGATGAAGTTTTAGTTCCTTCGTTTACATTTGTAGCAACTGCAAATGCAGTTATTTCAACAGGGGCAAAACCTATTTTTGTTGATATTTTGAAAGAAAACTATACTATTGATCCATATGAACTAGAAAAAAAAATTACAAAAAAAACCCGTGCAATCATTCCTGTTCATCTTTACGGAAATATGGCTGATGTAGATAGATTAAATGAAATTTCTAAAAAATATAATATTCCAATCATTGAAGATTCTGCTCAATCTTTAGGTAGTATGTATAAAGGAAAACATTCTGGTACTTTTTTTGAAATGGGATGTTACAGCATGTATCCTGCAAAGGTAATGACAGCAGGTGAAGGTGGGTTTGTTGTAACTGATAATAAAAAACTCAAAGATAGATTATTGATGATTAGAAATCACGGAATGATTCATGGGTATGATACTAAGATATTTGGATTAAATTTAAGATTACCCGAAATTAATGCTGCAATTGCAACTGTACAAATGAAAAAACTTCCTAACTTTTTAAAAATCAGAAAACAAAATGCCGAATTATTAACAAGATTACTTTCTGATCTTAAAATTACATTACCTCGTCAACGAAAAAATGAAAATGTAAATTGGTATCTTTACACAATTGCCCTTGAGAAACGCGATAAACTTTTGAAAAAACTAAATGAAAAAGGAATAGGTGCTGCATCGTATTATCCTACACCTGTTCACAAGACACCATTTTACAAACTTGATACAAAACTTCCTGTTACTGATTGGGCATCATCACATGTCCTTTCATTACCAATTCATCCAAAAGTTACTCAAAAAAACATTGAATTTATTGCTAAAACTATTCGTGATATTTTGTGAATGCTATAGGTGAAGCAATTGGAGAACTTTGTAAGGTAATTTTACCAATCCATGAGGACTATTATCTTGGAAATCCAAATTCCGCAATAGCAGTTTGTACACTTTCAAGCATGAATTTGCTCAAAAGCTTTGCAAATCCTGAAATTCTAAATAAAATATCAATAGTGGGACGACTACTTTCCGAAAATAAAGGAATTGATTCTATAATCAAACATGTAAACAAAAATTCTCAAATAGACACAATCGTTGTTTGTGGAAAAGAAGTTTGGGGGCATAGATCTGGTCATTCTTTATTTGAATTACACAAAAATGGAATTGATCAAAAAAATCGAATAATTAATTCCATCAGTCCTGATCCGTATCTAACAGTGTCAAAATCAGAAATTTTCAACAAAATGTAAATCTTGTAAATTTGATTAATGAGACTAGATTTGAATCAATCTTAAAAAAATCCAGAATTTTTTAATATCCATTTCGCTGTCTTTTACGATTAATCTCATTTTTCTTTTTGTACTCTTCTAAAATATCATCAGGAGTTAATTTCAACTCTAATGATGCTTGTACAACAAAATGCCAAATATCAATTAACTCTTCTCTTGCTTCTACTTCATCAAATTCAATTGGAGTTTTCCACCATTTCCAGTTTGTTGTACGTTGCAATTCAATTGCTTCATGCATAATGGCTGTACATAAAGCAGAAATTCTTCCTTCAGAATCTTTTGGATATCTATCTAACTTCATCATTTCTGAAAGACCTTTTTGAAGTTTGAAAATTGTCTCTAGTCGATCTTTTTCTGATGTTGTATGGGACAATGGTAAATTGATTTGATAAATTATTGAACTTAAGTCTTTTTAGAATCTAATCATCTTTTCATAAATTTTGACACGTTTTGTAATGTCAGCATTTTTAATTTTCAACAATCCATCCAAGCCATATTTTTCAACTGCAAATGAACCTAAAACATTTCCATATACTACAGCTTTTTTAATATCTGATAATTTCGTAGATTTTTTACTTGCAAGATAACCTATCATTGCCCCTGCAAAAGAATCTCCTGCTCCAGTCGGATCTACCACATCCTCTAATGAAAACCCTGCAGTCGGAAAAATTACATCATCATAAAACATCAAGGAACCATGTTCTCCTTTCTTAATTATAACATATTTTGCTCCCCATTGCATGATTTTTTTAGCACACTTTATCAAATTGAATTCTTTTGTTAGAAGTTTAGCTTCCTCATCATTGATTACGACTGCATCAACTGCCTTGATCATTTTTATCACTGCATCGCGTTTAGTGGATATCCAAAAATCAATTGTATCACACATAGAAAATCTCACTTTATCAAATTCTCTAATCAATTTGGTATTTTGTTCTGGATCATTATTTGCAAGATATACAAACTGAGATTTTTTATAAGCTTCTGGCACTGTTGCTTTAAAATCTTCAAGTACATTTAGTTCAGTTTTTAAAGTTGATCTTGTACTTAGTGTATTGTCATATTTTCCATCATAACGAAATGTTTTACCTTCCTTGATGGTCAATCCTTGCAAATCAAGGTATTCCGATAAAATTTCATGATGTGTTTTGGGAAAATCTTTTCCAACCACTGCAATTAATCCTGTATCTACAAAATTACTAGCTGAAATAGCTGCAAATGTAGCAGCTCCGCCTAAAACGTTTTTGAGTGTTTTTTTTGGGGTTCTAATGGTATCTAATGCTGTAGATCCAAAAACAGTAAGCATTAAATGAAAAATTAATTTTGATGTATAAATTCTCTTGTTTGTTCTTCTGTTGGATAGTACACAAATGGAATATCAATTGATGTAACTACCATATCATATTTTGTTATACCCGAAATTCTAATTGATTTGGATTCATCTGAATTTGCATCTGTATGGAATGTACCTTTGACATAACTATTGTCTAATGGTTGTAAAGAAAATGATTCCAAGTTACCCTTTCCAATAATTTCATCATTAGAAATTATAAAAAATTCAGTTTCTCCAGCTGTTAAAATCAATAATGAAGGGTTTTCAAATCTTAACTCTACATTATAGTTTGATCCTTTTTCATCTTTACTTGATAATTCACTTTGACTAATACTCACTCCTATTTGTGAAACAAATGCATATTGTGAATAACTAAAAATACTAATTGCTAATACAAATAAAACAATAATTCCTGTTTTTTTGGATGATTTCATGACTAGTTTTAACAAATTTACTTTTTAACCAAAAACGAAAAAAATCCCAATAAATTGTGTAAAAGTTTTGATCTAATCTTAAACCTCCTTAAAGCTAACAGAATAAATCAAAATTATACAATAATTTGGTATTGGCTAGAATTAAACTGAAAATAGGTGAAAACGAAATCGAGGTAGATTCTAGAGATTTCTATGTTGATAATCAAACATTAGGTGAAATCATTGATGATATTTCTAATCATTTACCTGAAAATCAGGCAAAAATGGTATATGAAACTGAAGATACTCAAAAACCAACTTACGTTGAACAATCTGAAGTTCCATTTGGCTTAGAATACCTTGATGATGCCGAAGCTTACGAACCAGAATTCAACGAACCAAAATACATAGCTTCACATGAAATTAAATCAAAATTACGAATTTTAGAAACAAGTAGATTTTTTGATTCTCCTAGAACAGTTACTGAAACTGTTCAACAACTTAGAGAATATGGCTGGGCTACTAGTCCTTTAGACGTGTCAAAAGTATTAGCAAAAATGGCATCTAACAAAGAAATCTTGAAAAACTCTGAAGAAAATAGAATTCATTATTTTGTTCAAGAATCATTAATGACTAACTAGAAGAATAATCACACTTTTTGCAAGTAAGAAAAATTTCTCCATCTAAATGATCAAAATGTGCATTACATTTTTTGCAGGTGTGATGCATATCATAATATCCATCTTCCTCAATTTCTCCAATTCTATTTGATTCTAGATCTGTACTTTTACACTTTATACAATGACAACCACATTCAATTTTCATGACTATTCTCCGACAATGTATGTATACATGAATTGACTATACAAATCATTGGAAAAGAAAAGAGAGATCCCAATAGAAATCGATGATCATTTCAAACTCTTTGGCAAGGAACCATGGGAAGTAGATTATGGTGAAAAATGTGTTATTTGTAACGTTAGGATTGATGAATATGGTTTTTGTTCTTGTGGTTCTAGTGGAGACTAAATTTTCTTACTAAAGGAATAATCATTACCATCAAAAATCCAATAGCTATGGGTGCAAATATTGGAAATTCAGGTATTACCGTTGTACCTATAATTGTTATTTTACCTGTACTATCTGGTTTCATGTTAATCCAAACATGTGTTCCATTATTGACATATTCATGAAAATAAGTTTTCTCATCATTCAAAAATACCTCATATGGTCCCCACAATAATTCTAGAGGTACCACGGTTGTAACAAATCTATTTTCGTTATTTATTTTGAAACTAATTTCTTTGTTATGTTGGCTAAAATTAAAATCACTTATTTCTGCCAATGTCTTAACCTCAACTGCAAATTTCATATTTTCCCAATTTATATATTCTATATTTTTTGGTTCATCTATAGAATATTCCAAAATCATTTGACATCCATGACAAGCAAATCCTTTTTTGTCATCTAGGTAAACTGGCCTTTCATTAACAAAAATTAGATCAACTCTTTCTGGAATAATAAAAGATGTTTTTTCAAGATATCTAAAATCCCATGTCCATACATCATCTATCTTAGAAAGTGCATCTTCAAGTTCGTATTCTATAATCAATTTTTCACTTGATGGTTGAAGTAATAGCATGGTGTTATCTGCATTTGTAGAAAAAAGCTCTTCTTCTCCTTGGTTATTTAATACTGAAATATTTGAAACAGTCCCAGAAATCAATTCAAGATCTACTGGCAAATTTGATGCACGGGTTATGTGTTTGACATGAACCTTTCCATCTTGAGAAATTGAAATCTTGACTAGTTCTTGTCTAGCTTTTTCACCCATTGAAATCTGAGCATCTGCCAGTGGAACTAATGATATAATTGTTAAAATCACTAAAAGACTACAAATCTTTGTATTCATTTATTCCACAGTAATATGAATCATTATTGCTTTTTCTAGTGGACAATCATTACTATCTCTATCTAGATTAACAATTTTATCTGCAACATCCATTCCTTGGGTTACTTCTCCAAATACAGTATATTGTCTATCTAGAAATACACTATCAGAAGTAACAATGAAAAATTGTGAACCTGCACTATCTGGATCTTGTGATCTAGCCATAGAAACTATGCCTCGCAAATGTGATCTTGAATTAAATTCGGCCTTGATACTATATCCTGGTCCGCCCATTCCCCATGAACCTTTGTTATCTGTCTTTGTATTAGGATCGCCTCCCTGAATCATAAATCCTGGAATAACTCTATGAAAAAGTGTCCCATCATAAAATCCATCTTTAGCTAATTTCTCAAAATTTCTTACAGTTTCTGGAGCTAATTCAGGAAGAAGTTTAAATGAAATGTTTCCCAATTTAGTTTCAATATTTACTGTAGCCATTAGGATGAATCGACAAACACATCTTAATAGTCTTTTGCGAATCTAGTTTTGAATATTACTTCAGATGTTTTAACAATATTGAAAAATTTATAATAATTAATACGTTTTTCGTTAGAAAATTTATTGTTATAGACTAGAAATTTCTGATTCATAATTATATCAAAAATCTGAATGAGTAAGATGTAACAATTTTAAAATTTCAAAAGTTATAGTGTTATATAGAACAATTAAAATTTAGAATTCGTTGAATCGTACAAACCAAAGCACGATAATTAAAGAAGCGATTAATTCTTATCTTGACAAAGGAGTAACCGACAAACAGGATATCTACACCAAAGTCGTTGATGAACTTGGCGTTCCAAGACCAACCGTAAGAAGAGTTGCAAGAGATCTAAGAACCGAACTATTGCAAAAAATTCAAATCTTACAATCAGATATGCCAAAAGCAACTGCTACCCCTGAAGAAGACGAATAAACTCGGCTCTTTTTTCTTTTTAATTATATTATTTTCTGATTTTTAGCATTACTGTTATAAATAATGAGATTTTCAAATAATCATGGGATACTTGGGTAACCATTTAGCAACAATCGTAACTGGAGTATTTGCAGCTATATTGACAGCATTATGGCCATATTTTGTTGACTTTGCACCAATACTAAACTTTGTCTTCATTATGGCAGTACCAATAACATGGTTCTTGACTTTTACTTGCTGGATCTCCCAGAAGAGTACTGATTACATGCATAGACACGCTCCATTACATTCTGAAAAAAAAAGCTTGAGTAATACTCAAACTATTCAAACTACGTCGACTTCACAAGTAAATCTTTTAGAAATTAAACATATTCAAGATGAATTGCTACTTGAATTAAACAATGTAAAAGAATCAGTTAAACTCAAAGATAGTGAGATTGAAAGATTAAATCAAGAAATTTCTAATCTTGAAACTCTTGTACAAATTGAATCACTAAAAACTGAACTAGCTAATCTCAAAATGTTGGCTTCTGGAAAAAAAACCAAGAGTAAATAATCTAATCTTTACAGTTACAACAAATTTCTCCATGATTATTTTTACAACTTGGACAACTAACAGCTCCACCAAAATGGCATTTACATGAACATAATTCAGTAGGATCTTTTTTTACACTCATTAATACAAATTCTATTTGATGTTAGTATTTGACTTTTACACATTAAACAATGATAAATTGTAACAAATCTTTAATTCCAAATTAGTAACATGATTTTTAATGTGAAACATTTTGTTGAAAACATATCAATTATTATTTGACAACTTTTTACATTTTATTTTCTTACTGAATTAATTATCATAATTTTAGATAATTGATTTCATATCAATTGATTCTCTAAATATATCTCAAATATATAATAAATTTTGAAAAGAATTCATTAATAATTATGCAAAACCATAATCCATTTTTTTGTAATGATATATTTAAGTTTGAAAAATCATGCATTGTATACTATAGAAAATGACAATAATTTTTGAATAAATTTACAGTACTTGGCTTGATCAAGGAAAATTGAGATCAAACTAGATATGGTTATCATATAAAATACTAAATTATAATTGAATTAATTTTGATGTAATTTGGAAGCAATCTCTAATGTCTCATCTACCATTTCTTTTAATCTATTTCGAGTATCATTATCTGTAATAGAATTTTCTGATACAGATTCAGTGGTTAGAAACACGGCTTTAGGATTTGTTATTACTCTAAAATATGACAATAATTGTGTGATCAATGTTTGAACATTAGTAAAACCAATATTTCCAGCAGCCAAGATTGTGATTCCCGCAACCTTTCCTGAAGTTTTTTTATAATCAATATATTCAAACAGATTTTTTAATGCTGAACTAAAAAATGAATTATAAATTGGTGATCCTATTAACCATACATCTGCATCCATAATATCTCTTGCAGCAGTTTTTGTTGTTTCATTATATTGTATGTCTAGGCCTCTATAGTATTCAATTTGACCTTCTGAAAGATTGATAAATTTTGTCTCTTGATGTTTTGATTTAGTATATTCAAAAACATATTTCATTAACACTTGTGTATTTGCATTTTTTCTTGGACTTCCAGAGATAACTACAATTTTCATAACATTAACCGTTTGTCTTTGTATTTAAATTTCTAAAAATTTTAAACTTAAACGGGCTTGGAGGGCTTCGATCCCTCGACCTGTAACTTAGGAGGCTACTGCGCTATCCATGTTGCGCGTCAAATTGACTCTGCGCTACAAGCCCAGCAAAAAAAACATTCTTAATTATTTAAGCGTAATCAAGATTCTCTTTGATCATGTTTTGAATTTTTCCCCAATCTTTGTTTTCTTTATCATTCCATTTTTCAAAAAATACAACATCTTTCAATTCTAATCTTGGTAACCAACCTTTAGTTTCAAGATCTGGTTTTTCAGCAAACTCATCAACATATCCTAAACACAAGTATGCTACAGGAATTACATGCTCTGGTAAGTCTAAAGTTTCTTTTAATGTTTCATTTGATAGAATACTTACCCATCCAAGACCTACTCCTTCTGTTCTAGCTGACAGCCATAAATTCTGAATTGCACAACATACACTATAGAGACCAGCTTCTGGAATACTTGATCTACCAATCACAAATGGTCCAAATTTCGTAGGATCATATGTAACGCAAAGATTGATTGGAGATTCCAAAATTCCTTCTAACTTAAATGAAAGATATTTTGATCTTTTTGGTTCTTCAACTAGTTGTGATGAACGATTTTTTTCTTTCTCAAACGATTCTTTTATTTTCCTTTTTGTATCAGGATTTTTTATCAAAATAAAATTCCATGGTTGAGAAAATCCCACTGATGGTGCATGATGTGCAGCATTGAGAATTTTTGATAAAATATCATCCTCTATTGGTTTTGAGGTAAAGTGAGATCTTACATCTCTTCTTGAATAAATCGCCTTATAGAAGCCTCTTTTTTCTTCATCAGTAAAATTCTCTGTCATCTATTTTCTACCTTCTTTCTTTCTTTTGTTAAACGTTAATAATGTCAATTATCTGATTTATTTTTCAATGGGCCTGTAGTCTAGCTGGTTAGGATACCGCCTCGACATGGCGGTGATCATGAGTTCGAATCTCATTAGGCCCACTTTTTAATTAATAACCTGTCTTGAAATCTTTATCAGTTTCACTCCACGAAGTCTGTGTAGTAATTTTTCCTTCAACAAAAAAACTAACGAATCTCTCATTTATTGCATCTTCATAAAGTTCTGAATTTGTTTCAGATTTACTTAGTACAAATATATTTTTTAAAGGAATTTCAGCACCTGAATAAAATAATGCTCTTCCTGGAAGGGCAATATCTGCTGTGGAATAGATACCTTTGCCTAATAATTTTCCATCTCCATACAATTGATAATCAATTTGTGAAACTGTCAAGGTCTTGTCACTTGGATTCTTTACTAGAAATGTAACATCAAATTTTGCTTGATTATTTACTGTGTTAATTTCTTTTAATTTTACATTTGTTAATTCAATTTCAACTAGTTCTAGTCCTACGTTGTCTAAACTTGCATAATAAATAATTCCACCCATTAAAGCAAACACTCCAGCTATTGCTAGATAAACTGTCATCTTACTCTGAAGTGCCATTTTATTGATTTGAGAGTTGTACAACTAAAAAAGGTTGTCAAAATCCAAATACATAATATTTGATTCAAAACACCATAAGCTATGACTGCAATAGAACAAGCAATTATCACTTGGATTCATCTTGTTGCAGCTGCAATATGGGTAGGCGGTTCTTTATTCATTGGAATTGTATTTTCCCCTCTTTTGAAAACAATGACAAATTCTATTGAAGAAAGGATGCAAATAATGATTCGTGTTGGAAGACGATTTAACAAAATTGCTGTTCCATCATTGATTATTCTAATGATCACAGGATTGTATACTTCACATGTATTACTCAGCAAACCTGATCTTCTTGTTTCCACAAGTTATGGCGTATTTTTAATCATCAAAATCATTCTTGTAATTGCATTAATTGTTACATATGTTATTCATGTAAGAGTGATACGTAAAGATATAGAAGAAAAAATCATGTCTAATCAAATGTCAGAACCGGAAATTCAAAAATTAAGAAAAAAAATTATCATACTAGGAGAAATTACAGTAGTTTTGTCTGTTGCAATTCTCTTTTTTGCCTCATTGCTTGATGCTGGAGTCTGAAATTCCCTCAATAATTACATCATACCCATAACTTGTTTTCCCAATTCCATATTTACAACCTGTAATTTTTGATGTAACAAACAAATTTGTCTCCAAATGTTTTGTAATTTCTCTTACTTGGAAAATTGTTTTTCCATTAGCTAAACTTGCAGGAACTACTATCATATCTGCCAAATTATCATCTATAGAATAACTTTCAATAAATTTCTCAATATTCAAATCAAAATTATGTATTTTATTATTATACAATCCATCCAATCCTATTATTGATTTATCATCCGTACTATAGATTAACAATGATGCTCCTAAATCTAATGCTTCTTCTGATTTAATTTCTACATCCACAATAAAATTTGCGGCAGTTAATTTCTTTACTATTTCTTTTACTCCATTTTCAATTTCTTCTCTTATTAGTTTTGAATATGTACAAATTAATTTTACATTATTTGTTTTTCTTTTTGAAAATAATATTGGTTTAACATTAGATGGATTAATTTGTAAATTAATTTTTCCACCCCCTTTTGGATAATAACCACGTTTACATAATTCAAATGAAAATTTTATTCCCATTCTTGAATATGCATCTCTTAGAACATATTGAGTATAATCAATTGTTGGACTCCAAAGAACATCTGTACCTCCTTTAATTTTCAAATTTAGTTTTTTTTTCGAAACTGCAACTACTGGAATCAAAACTTGTAAAATTAATGGAATACTTCCAGCAGTTCCTACATCTGCTTGTAAATCTAAATTTTCAATATTACCTGGAATAAATTTTAATTCTGTTGATCCTACATCTGCTCCAATCACTTTTGCATTTACAATTTTTTGAAGTAAAGTAATTGCTGTAAGATGTTGTGGTTTTAATCCAGAAATTTTTCTATTTTTTCTAATATTTTCTATATGTATTGGTTGTTTTGTAATACATGAAAGTGAAATTGCTGAACGAATTATTTGTCCTCCCCCTTCACCATATGCTCCATTAATTTTTAAAAAATTCATATTTTTTCCTAATATCTACTCTTTATGATAGTTTTTTAAAAAGAAATTTTCTATAGTTGATATGAATGGATTATTGATAGGTAGATTCCAACCTTTCCACTTGGGTCATCTTAAAGCATTACAATTTGCATTATCAAAAGTTGATAAATTATGGGTAGGTTTAGGTAGTTCCAATAAACCAATCGACAAAAACAATCCATTTACTCCTGAACAACGAAAAGAAATGATTCTGTCCTCTATTGATGATTCAATGAAAGAGAGAATTTCAATTTATTTTATTCCAGATGTTGATAATCATATTAGATGGATTGAAAAAATAGATACTATTGTACCAAAATTTGATATAATTTTTTCAAATGATGAATTAACAAAACACCTGTATTCAAAAAGAAATATCCAAGTCATGTCAATCCCCTTTCTAAATCGAGAATCTTTATCAGGAACTAATATTCGCGATCTAATAGTAAGCGATCAAAAATGGGATAATCTTGTACCTGATGGCACTAGAAACTTTTTGAAAAATACTGGTGCCAAAGAACATTTGAAAAATCTCTAATTATAAATAAACCCCATAACAGACTGTGGTAGATAACAAATGGAATATCTTTCAATGCTTCCAGGTCCAACAAATGTACCAAATAGAGTTATGAGAGCAATGCTTGCACCTATGATTAATCATAGAAGTGATGATTTTGTCGAATTATACACTGATGCTGTTGCAAAAACTCAACAAGTATTTGAAACACAAAATGATATTGTAGCATTATCTGCATCGGGAACAGGTGCAGTAGAGGCAGGCGTTGTAAATTTAGTTAAAAAAGGTGACAAAATCATCATTCCTGTTAATGGAGAATTTAGTAATCGACTATCACAATTAATTGAAGGTCAAGGAGCGAATGTTATAAAACTTGAAACTCCACCAGGAGAAAATGCAACTTTTGATCAGGTTAAAGAAGCATTTGATAATAATAAAGATGTAAAGGCATTCTATGTTGTCCATAACGAAACTTCAACTGGAACAATGGTCAATTATCTTGACAAAGTATCTGACTTGACTTCTAGAAATGATGCATTCTATGTTGTAGATTCAGTTTCATTACTTGGCGGTGCTCCACTTCCAGTAGATAAATGGAATATTGATGTATGTATGACTGGTGCGCAAAAAGCAATTGCTGCACCTCCAGGAATTTCACCAATATCTGTTAGTGCTAAAGCCAAAAAATACATGATTGAAAATCCACCATCTACAATGTATTTCAATTTAGCAAGATACTTCAAATATTATGATGAGGAGAAACATACTCCTTTTACACCTGCACTTCCATTACTTTATGCATATAGAGAAGCATTATCTATAATATTGGAAGAAGGGCTACAAAATGTCTTTAAACGTCACAAAGTTTGTTCAGATGCATTATACACTGGATTAAGTGCAATGGGTCTCTCTCCATTTGCAAAAGAAGAAGATCGTTCAATCTCAATTGTTGCATTAAATTACTTAGATGGACTTGAAGATAAAACATTCAGAAGTACATTAGCCGATAAATTCAAAGTTTTAGTTGCAGGCGGATTTGGCAATCTTAAAGGCAAAGTATTCAGAGTTGGATGTATGGGAGAAGTTAGTCCATATCATGTAATGAGAACTATCTCTGCAATTTCAGCTACATTATCAATGATGGGATATGATATAGATGCTCAAGCAGGACTCAAAACTGCAGAAGAAAAACTAAAAGCTCTCTAAACCCTGTTAACTTAATATAAGGAAATTCGAGACCGATCACATTGACATTTGATAAAGGATCATTAATTCTAGTTGATTATACTGCAAAAGTAAAAGATACTGAAGAGATTTTTGATACCACTATTGAAGAAGA
>NZ_JAOULD010000063.1 GCF_029882185.1 Candidatus Nitrosopumilus sp.
TTTTGATACATCGTCTAGTGATTTGATTTCTTTTGGCATATTTTTTAGGAATTTCTTTGTATCTTCTGAAATTTCATAAATTATTGCCATAACTGAGAATTTTATTTTTTGGATGTTTTTTAAATCATACATGTAACAGGATGACATGTGTATCTATTTTAGGTAGTTAAATTATTTTCTGAGTCATCAAAGAGTTTTTTTATTTTTTTAAAACCCATTTATTAAGACAGCATTAAAGTACTTTGGAATTTAATTCAGACATGATCACATGAAAATTCTTTTAATGATTCTATTTAGTTCTCTATTCTCATCTTTTGCATATGCTCTACCTGATAATTTTCACAGTGAATTTTATTCAGGTTATTTTACTTTGGGGGGAATTTCAATTGACGATTCAATAATTGATTCAATAACTGATATTGAAAACATATCAAGTCAATTTGGTAGTGAAATATCGTTTTTAGATTTGATTGGTTATTCTCTTGGCATGGTAGTTTATGGAATTTTTATTTGGAATTTCTATAGATTCCTTGCAAGACGAGAAATGATTCCTTTACGTCTTAAAAAATATCAAACTGATGGTAAAAAAATTACTTCTGTCATTGCATATGTTTTCAAATACGTCATAGTCTTTCCATTAGTTGTTTTAGTTTGGTTTGTCGTTTACTCTACATTTCTGTTCTTTATGGCACCTGATATTTCCACTGAACATGTATTTCTGATTGTCATATCGCTTGTAGTTACAGTCAGAATTTCTGCATATTATAAAGAAGATCTTGCAAAAGACTTTGCTAAATTAATCCCGTTTGCATTACTGGGTATTTTTCTCACTAGCAATATTTTCTTTACCGCCGACGATGTTATAAACAGGGCCTATGGATTTGTTCCCTTTTTGGGAAAAATAATTGGATTTGTAATTTATGCAATCATAGTCGAGGCCATTTTACGCATTTTATTTTTGATTAAAAGAAGAATTCTTCCTGTGGTTGACCAAAAACTTGAAGAGCAAATCGAAGAACAAATTGATGAAAAAATTCAAGTCCATGTAGAAAAGATTGAGAAAAACCAAAAGAATCTTGAAAAGAAGATAGAAAAAGAAAATAACAAAAACAAGGATATAAACAAAGACTAATCTTGGCTACTGGTTCAACTAAAGCAGTTTATGCTGCGCTTTTTGGAAATCTGGGAATTGCAGTTACAAAATTCATTGCAGCTGCAATGACTGGTAGTGCTGCAATGTGGGCAGAGTCCTATCACTCCGCATCAGACACTGTAAATCAGATTCTTTTGTTAGTTGGAATAAAGGTCAGTAAAAAACCTGCAACGGATATGCACCAATTTGGTTTTGGTAAATCCCAGTTTTTTTGGTCATTTATTGTAGCTACCATGATATTTGGCATATCTGGAATTTTGTCCTTAGAGCAGGGATTTTCCTCCTTGTTAGGGGAAGAGCATAATTTTGAAAATCCTACAATAAACTACATTGTATTGGCAATTGCTTTTGCATTTGAGGCAAATGCATTAAGAATTGCACTAGTTCAGTTTAAGAAACCAATAATAGATCGTGGGGAAAAGATAAGGCCCTCTACACTATATGCAGAATTTAAAGGCAGTAAAGACACTTCAATTTTGACTGTAGTCGTAGAGGACTCTGCGGCACTTTTAGGAATTGGCGTTGCAGCACTTGGAATATTTCTTACAGATATTACTGGGAATACAACATATGATGCAGTAGGCTCAATTGTAATCGGCACTATTTTGATGTCATTTGCTATTTTCTTAGCCAAGGAAAACAGGGGATTGTTAATTGGTGAGGCAATCTCGCCGTTACAATATCGGCAGATAATGTTTAACGTGAACAGCATTCCCGAAGTACACAAAATAGTAACCATGAAAACTATGCATCTTGGTCCTACAACAGTGTTGGTTGGAATAGAAGTCAATTTGATTGATGGATTAGATACTGACAAAATTGAAACAATTACAGATACAATTGAAAGCGAAATAATGCGAGTCATACCTGAATCAAAAAAAGAATACATTTTTGTTGAAATTGAGAAATAAGAATTTTGATCTAGATTTTCTTTGAGGTATGTCGCAAATTGAGTCCATTGTTCAACATCTTGATTATGCATATTAACGATAACAGGTCAAAATTCCAATCTATGATAATGATATTGAAGAACAGTTTTCTTCTTCCATGTGAGTTTTAAAACAAAGTCCTAAACTCTATAGAAAAATCATCTTGAAACCATTCTCCATCTAACAACTTAAACTAGTGTGTATTATAATTGATTTATTGGATAGTACAAAAGATATTGCAAAAAAAGGAATTACAAATTTACTATCGCCTAAAACTCCAAGCATAGTTGACATGTTATTAGGACGTGGTACCGAAAAAGTTGTAGATTCTGAAACACTAGTTGAAGAAATTAAAGACAGGGTGCATAAATCACTAAATCACGAGTTCATGTATTCTGCCGTAACTGAAGAGTCAGAAACATTTCTGAGAGGAAGAGTATTGCAGAGCATGAATATGGCAGTCTTGTTTGTAGATCTAGTTGGTTCTACATCCATGATCCTAAATTTGCCCAAAGAAAAACTTGCTACTATTTTTACTACATTTGCGCAAGAGATGGCTTATGTGATTAAACGTCATGATGGTTTTGTACTAAAATTTGTCGGTGATGCTGTAATTGGATATTTTGTGGCAGAAGAACTGTCTACATCTGTTGCAAACAGGGCTGTTTCCTGTGCAGAATCAATGCTGAAAATTATCAAAGTTGGAATAAACCCCATTTTAAAAAGTAACAGTCTTCCCGAATTAAAGATAAAGATAGGTATTGATTATGGCGAAAACACAATCGTCCGGTATGGGGATGATTTGCAAGAGGCCCACGTTGATATTTTAGGACCGTCAGTAAGCATGGCAGCCAAAATTCAGAATCTAGCTCAGCCTGATCAGATAATGGTTGGAGGTGATGTTTATACAAAACTTCATGGCTCTGTTCAAGAATATTTTGTGCATCTAGATTTGGATAAATCTGATTGGAGTTACAAATCTGCAAAAACCAAAAAAGTTTATCCAGTATATGCATATGTTGGAAAATAAATGATATTTTCCAGAAAGTATCGCTGCTAATTTTCCATTCCTATCTAATTATTACAAACTGTGGAACTAAAGCAAAAATCATCTTATATTCCATTTTAAATCATATACTCTGCATTACTAGTTAACTGTTGATAATTTCTTATATAACAATCCTCAGTGACGTAATATTACAAGTGCATAAGAATCGATATTATTATTAGGTGTATAAACTCAGAGATCTCGAATCCAAAAAATAAACATGGAAAAAAATGCCTATTCTGGATTTGGTCAATACGAAATATCAGATAAATTAGAATTGAGATTGCCAAAAACAGAGATCAATATTGGAATTAAGGAGGATAATAGATTTTCATATTACAGAAAAAACTCTGAAGATCAAGAAATAAGAAAATCAATCCCGCAATCAAGTGGAAAAATCAAGATTGAATTGTGCCCAATTTTGCCCATGAATCTTCCTGCAAAAAAGACAAATGATTTGATTTTTCTCCGTTTGGCAGAATCAATTTTTGTTGAAAAAAAATCCACAGTTGGTGTCCTGATTCAGTTTCCGATGGAAATTGGAATTTACATAATTAATCAAGATGGAACAAAAGATCTTTTTGATTGCTTTACTTGTGAGCCAATGCATTCCAGATTTGCACTATACGGAACTCCTGAAAATGGAAAACTTTGCATGTATTCCAAAGTAAAACTTTTAGAAAAAAATGATGTGGATCCATATGTTTTTGCACGGATGAAAGTGGATATTACCAATAATTTGAATGAGGGGAAATTAATTGGCAAATTGGTATTCCCAATTGGAAGTCATAATTTTTACTATTCAGAAGGTTCTTCAGAGGTACATGTCGATGACATTGAAGCTACTCTGAAACAGGAATCAAAAACATCACTAATTGACATTAAGCGTAAAGGCTATGTGAACAAAGGTACAGGTTTGAAACTAGTCTCATATCTTGCTACAGATGATGGCATTTACACGATGGATAAGGGGTTTGATTAATTGGTCTTTGAAATTTTAGATACTCAAATAATTGAAGGAATCACAATTTGGAGTTTGCTTGTTACTGGAATTCTTGTATTTGCGGGGGTTATAGTTGCCAAAATAGTTCGTATGATATTTAAGAAAAAGTTTGCACCCAATTTGCCAGTTGATACAGTAAAGACACTTGACAAACTAATCTATTATGGGATAATCATAATTTTCTTGCTTGCTGCAACTGCAAGTCAAGGGATAGATGTTGGTGGATTGGTAATCGGTGCAGGATTCTTGGGGATTGTGATTGGATTTGCCGCCCAATCAGTAGTATCCAATATGATTTCCGGTGTGTTTATGTTAATTGAGAAACCTGTTAGACAGGGCGAAAACGTTGAGGTTGTAGATGTAAATGTTATTGGAAGGTTAATTGAGATTAATACATTTTCATCAAAGATCCAACAATTTGACGGTACTGTTGTCAGGATTCCTAATGAAAAAATGTTCACATCCAATCTCAGGACATTCTCACTTTCTGAGGTAAGAAGAAGCGAGGTGTCAGTGGGAATAGGATACGGTGAAAATGTGGATAATGCCATTAAAACCATAAAAAATGCAATTGAAAAAAATGTAGCATATTCCCTCATGGAACCTGCTCCTGATTTTTGGATCTCAGAACTTGGGGATAACAGTGTCAACATATTGGTTCGTGTATGGCACCCTCGTGATGATCTAGCAGAAGTAATGCCCAATTTGCTCAAAGTTATCAAAAACGCCTTAGATGATGCAGGAATTGAGATTCCATTCCCGCAAAGGGTTGTGTGGAAGGGTAGTTCAAATGAATAGTGCCAGATATGATGTTTTCATATTGGTTATTAGTAATGAAGGACAAGTGAAAAAAGATGCAATCCTATGAGGTCAAAAAAATACTGGTGCCGCTTGACGGCTCACAGAATTCCTTTAGGGGGCTGGAAAAGGCAATCTATTTTGCAAGGCAATGCGGTGCTACACTGACAGGACTGTACGTCAGTCAAAAGCCGTCACGATACGGGTTTGACAACATTGAGGATCTGGATTCTTCTAAAAGAAAGCGAATTGACACACTCTTAGAAAAGGCAAAAAATACTGCTGCCAAAAGCGGCATAGACCTGAGCGGCGAGATAATTCACGGTTCTGCTAAAAAGGACATTCTTGACTTTGCAAACAGATGGAACTATGAACTAATCGTAATTGGCTCGAAGGGTGCTGGTTCATCAGAAGAGTCGTATTTTGGAAGCGTTGCAAACCACATACTACACGCATCAAAGATTCCTGTATTGGTTGTAAAATAATGAGATGAACTCATCCTCTGATCTTTGAGTATGCCAAGATGCCAGCTCCTGCCACACTTGCTATGATGATCACTAACCCAATCAGCCATTCTTGTGAGAACCAATTGTAATTTGTAATTATTAAAGCTCCGACCAAGATTGCAATTATAATAACCAGTGCAGAAATTATCAGATTCGTCGACATTTTAAATCAAATCCTGTCCAGTATCTTTTTCTTTTTCTTGGCAAACTCCTCGTCAGT